>JAQBEG010000414.1:0-5464 GCA_032123985.1 Deltaproteobacteria bacterium | reverse complement strand
GTCTCATCGTCGCCCGCGATGCGTCGGAACGAGTCGTTGGCTTCGCACATCTGGTTTGGGTCGGAGAGTTCGTCCATCTAGAAGAGATCGATGTTGATTCGGACTTCGGTCGGAGGGGAATCGGTCGAATGCTCGTCGAGGCAGCCTGTGAGTGGGCTCGTGCCAGGGGTAGCGATCACATCACGCTCTCGACTTTTCGCGATGTAGCCTGGAACGCGCCGTTCTATGCCCGACTCGGATTCAGGACTCTCCTCGGAAACGAGCTGAGCATAGCCTTACGGGACCTTCGTATGAAGGAACAGGGGGACGGCCTCGATTTGGAAAAGCGCGTCATGATGTCCCGCAACTTGACGTGATCAGCAGGAGAGGCGATCGAAACACCCAATCCGCCTAACGCTCGCGCATTCCCATTGCGCGTCGGACTTCATTGTAGACTGGCAATAGTCCGATTTTCTCCGGCTTGGGCGGGCGTGGTGGGTCGTTCTTATTGAGTCTGCGCCCGCCCTCACGCAGACCTGCGATCGAAAGGCGAACGCGTTTGTGGACCTTCGCGAACTCCGAGATCTCGCTTCGCGCAAGCCACAGTCTCTCGAGTCGGCCAAGCTGTTCGGTCTGCTCGTCTGCCAACTCATCCAATCGCCGTGCAAGTCGACGTCGTGCGGTTGCACCAAGGCTTTTTGAGTGTTCACGCCAATCGTTGTAGTCGAGGGCAGCAAGACTCTTGTCGATAGCGAATCCGGTGGCATCGGCCGCCCAGGCGATCTCTTGTCGCGCGAGGCCCGCGAAGTCGACTCCGGCATCTCGGATTCCGCAGTTCTCGATTTCTTTCAGAACACCCGAGAGCTTCTTGGCGCTGCGTTCGAGTACCCGACGTTCGGAGTGTTGTAGAAAGAAGCTGCGGCCGAGCTGATCGAAATAGAGATATTGCAGCGGTGAGCCGTTGGCGACGCGAAAACCTGCGTCATGGATCGCGCCCAGCTTTCGATAGAGTCGTCCCAGTCGCGCGCCCTTCTCTCCGAAGACATGGGCGCTGAACGCACGATCGAATCGATTAGGATCTATGCCTCCTGACCAGGATTGCTGCGCTCCCCACGCATAACTGTGCAGTGAAACGCCGAGTGCATTGTAGTGACCGAAGTCACCCCAGTCGGTGTTGAGCAAGCCCGCCGCGCCATGGCGTCGTCCCGCATCCGCCCAGCGCGAAATGTTGTCCTCGCTATTCTGCGTGCGGGGAAACAGGCAGTTCCAGCTCGAAGTTCCCGGGCACACCCAGACCTCGAATCCCTTTCGCCGGAGTTTGCGAATTCGATCGGCGTCGAAGATGGCGTCATACCACCAGTCGAGCAGTACGACATCGCGGCTGATGCGTGAGAGCTCGTCGGGGTGTTGAAGGGCGAAGTCGGCCCAGACCATCAGCCGCTTATCGTGTTGCCCAGCGAGTCCCTCGAGTTTCTGGAGATGATCGGCGAAGAGCCTGCCGGGCGTTCTGTTCGGCGTTCGTAAGGCAGACCGACCTCGCCCGAGATCGAAGGGTTCGTCACAATTCGCGTTGAAACGGGATGAGCCGAAAAGAGGCAAGAACTCGTCATAGAGCTCGGCGAGGAGGGTATAAGTTCCCGGGTGGCTCGGCGAGACGGACCAGTGTCGGTCGCTCTCGGCGAGATGCGCATAACGATCGATCGAGAGAAGTTGCTCCATGTGGCCGAGCGATTGCAGACATGGGATCAGTTCGACGCCGCGATCGACTGCGTAGGCGTCGAGTGCGAGCAACGTCTCCGCCTTCAGTGGACTCGCATCTCGGCCAATCTCCGGGTGGCGTCGGAAATCGAAGGTGTGCTCGACATAGAGCATGAGTACGTTCAGGCGAAGCCGCGAACAGAGGTCGACGAGCGCTTCGAGTGTGGCGAGGGTTGGAACTTTGCCACGCGACACGTCGAGCATGACGCCACGATCTCGAAAATCCGGTTGGTCGATGATGTCGAGAGCGGGGATTCGTCCGCTTCGCGAGGAGAGCTGGCAAAGGGTCTGGAGTCCATGGCGGATGCCGTCCGACGAGGGCGCAGCGATCTCGATTCCCTTGCTGCGCACCCTGAGTTGGTAGGCATCGCTCGCAGTCGCGGCGTTCGGTGATACCGCGGCGTTCCGATCGAGCCGACAACGAATCGAAGGTGAGTCGAGATTGGGCGTACGCGGCCGTTCGATCGAGAGTTCGATTCCCGTTCGGGCCAGGAGTTCGCGACTTGCCGCTTCCGCGGCAATGAGGAGTCGACGATCGAGTGGTGCGTTCGAGGCCGGAAGGACGATCGGAGTCCCCTGCGACATACGAAACTCACCCCGTCGACGCGTTAGGCGTTTCGGTTGAGGCAGAACCGGCGGTATCGCGTCGGCGCTGGTCTTCTGGCGTGCGGATTTTCGGGCCCCCATCGGGCCGCATTGTATGACATAGATGCCGGACATCGATGTCCGATGGGGCGTTCGAGGGTGTGTTCTTCGACCGGATGCATGGTGCGACCGCTGTCAGCGATCGATGGGGGTCTGGGGGCTGCGTCGTCTTGGGGGATCAGCATCTGGGCTGAGGGACGAAGGCAGAGCGCCCGAACTGGCTCCTCGCACAAAATGTGCGAAGGGAGGGGTAGCCAGCCCGGGCGCGGGAATGGGGGCCCGCTCCTCAGAAGCACCCCGCTTTCACTGAAAGAAGGAAAAGCAAGACGTATGCCAATGTGGGGGATAATCACTCTGTTGCATTTAACCCCATCTCGGGCCGAAGGGGGCTCACGTCGCTGAGTTTCGATCGCATCCATCCCGCAGGGAATCGGCAGTCGGATCCGAGGAGGGCCGCAATTTGTTGTCACGACGGCCGCAATCCGTCGATCGAGTCTGTCGATTCAGAATTCCCAGGGGAAATCGCCGGCAGCTCGCCGGGCGGGGCGCATTCCCGACGGCATGAGGATGCGCTACCCACCCAGCCTGTGCGAACGACCGGAGAACCCCGTGAAAGAGCAGGAAAATCCCGCGATTCCTGATGATCGACCGCTCGCGATCTTCTGTGATTTCGACGGGACATTCTCGGTCCAGGACGTCGGTTCGACGCTTGCCCAGAAACTTTTGCCCGAGAAGAGAAAGCAGCTCTGGAAGCGCTTCGAACAGGGCGAGTTCACAGCCTGGACCTACGCAATGGCATTGTTCGACGGGCTCGAATTTTCCGAGAAGAATCTCGACCGCTACCTCGAGACCATCGAGCTCGATCCAGGCGCACGTTCGCTACTCGAATGGTGCTCCGGTCGAAGCATTCCGTTTCGAATTCTCTCGGATGGTTTCGATTGGAATCTAGAACGGCTCCAGGCGATGAACCATGTGCGCTTCGATTACCAGGCGAATCACCTCGAGTACGAAGGCGATCGATGGCGGCTCTCAGCGGGTCGACCGAATGGCGATTGCGGGTGTGGAACCGGCAGCTGCAAGCGCTCTCTGATTGCGTCTTATCGGAACGAGGTTCCGGGCACCTTCTGCGTACATATCGGCAATGGTCGCGTCTCGGATCTTTGCGGCGCGCTGGAAGCCGATCTGGCTTTTGCGAAGGATACGCTTGCACCGGCGCTCAAAGAAATTGGACATGCCTACGTGTCATTCGACAGCTTGCACGACGTGGTGGCCGTTCTTTCCAATCCGCGCGGTGAGAAGCAATGAGTACTCACACCGAATCAGGCCGCAAAGTGGCGGTACTCGGCGCCGGTTTTTCGGGTCTGCGTGCCGCCTCCGAGCTCGAGCGACGTGGCTTTACCGTTACCGTCCTCGAAGCGCGCGCGGACGTCGGTGGTCGGGCGCGCGGCGATTGGTGTGCTGGGCATTGGATGGATTCCGCCTGGCCGATCCTCGGCGGACACGACGTTTCCCTCGCACGTTGGGCACGCGATCTCGGGTTCGGCGATTCACTCCTGCCTCTTCGCCCAGTGCAGACGGCGCTGCTTCAGCGTGGCGAGTTCACACCCGTCGACGGACTCAGCCTTTCTGCGGCCGCACGAATTCCGGGCCCGCCCATCTGGGAACGTCTCAAGCTGCTTCGTTGGAATCGTTTGATGGGACGTTATGCGGGGCGACTCGACCCGATGTTTCCCGAACGTGCCGCGGATCTCGATTACAGAAGTATTCGGGACCACGCCGCGCTCTATTTTGGGAAGGGCAATCTCGAATTCTGGCTTGCACCGGAAGTGCAGGCTGCTTATGGCGATTCGGTCGAGGAGTTGTCTCGGGTCGCGCTGCTCTTGCAGGCGAAATCGCTGGGTATCGGCGAGCGAAGGCCGCGTCCCTCCGGACTGCCACGCCGCCCTCTGGTCGAGCTCGCGCAGATCGCTGCCGAACGACTCCATGTCCGCCGTGGGACCGTGGTCCAGAGAATCGACGAGGAGCCCGCCGGCGGATTTCGTGTCGAAACGATCGATCACGCCAACCAGCGGGAAGAGGCAGCTTTTGACGCGATTGTGATTGCGCTCGGCGCCAGGCAGGCGGCCGAGATTTCAACGACGCTTCTCACGCCGGCGGAGCGAGATTTTTTCGATGCCGTCGAATTGCGGCCGGTCGTGACCCTTTCGGTCGCGCTCGAAGGCGTGGACGGTGGATTGCCTACAGAGGCCCGCATTCCCCAGCGCGAGGGTTCGGCGATCTCATCGCTGGTCGTCGAACCCGGCCAGCCGGGGGGTCGCGTGCCCGAGGGCCGCAGTCAGGTCGTGGCGCTCGCGCGAGATGCCTTTGCAGTTCGCTGGCGCGAGATGGCGGACGACGTGGTCTCCAAGAACCTCATGAGTTCGCTCGAGCTGGCGATGCCCGGCATCGGAGAGCGCATTCTGACCACTCGTCTGGGCCGCACGACGGCCCCCTTCTTTGCGGTTGGTAGCTACCGCAAACTGGCGACTTTCCAGAAGGTACAGCGAGACCGGCGCGCGCTCGGGCGACGACTCTATTGGGCGGGCGACTACCTTTCGGGTCCGGGCTTCGAGGCGGCCAGCTTGTCTGGTCTGCGAGCAGCCAATGCGCTCGCTGGCGATATCGCGGAGAACTAGAACGCGATACCGGTCCAGATTGCCAAAAGTGCCAAAGCGATCGCTGCACACCAGATGAGACCGATCAGCCTGGCGAGGTTGCGATAGCCGGCATGCCGACGCGCCCGGACGAACATGTCCACAGTCATTCCGATGATCAGTAGCAACGCCGCTGCGGCGAAGGGATTGTGATCGACGCCAACAAGGATGAGCATCGCCGCGCCGAAGGCGCCCGCGCTTGCGATCGCCACGAGCAGTACCGGCCAGAGAGAGCCTTCTCGCATGAAGCTACCGATCAGCTGATCGATGTCTGGGAAATCTTCCGGCGATTCGTCCTCTTCATCCATCTCAGTCATCGAGATCAGTCCTTTCTGAGGATGCCGCGCGTCGCGCCGGCTCCCCCTTCGTCGCGCGTTGCCTCCACGCAT
>JAQBEG010000413.1:0-5429 GCA_032123985.1 Deltaproteobacteria bacterium | reverse complement strand
GGTGTCTTGGGTGTCTTGGGTGTCTTGGGTGTCTTGGGTGTCTTGGGTGTCTTGGGTGTCTTGGGTGTAGTCACCGCGCTCGCGAAATGGTCCCGAATCTCACGCGCCCGAACCGGAATGGCCGATCGAATCGCATCGATTCCATAGCGTTCGATTAGCGCTCCCAGCAGCCTATCCACGAGAGCGGCCGCGTGATTTTCGTCGCCGGGCGCGAGGGGCAGTCGGTGAATTTCAAATCCGGCCCTGGATATCGAGGCACTCGCATGATCGAGCAGACTCGATCGACGCGAGCGAGACAGGCCTTCGACGAGAACGGCCCTCGCGCCGACTCTCGCGACGCGAGCGAATGAGTCTCGAATCGGCCCCATGGCGGTATCAAATTGGGCGTTCCGGGCCACGAGCCTTGCATCACGCGTTTCGTCGACATCCGCCAATAGGTCGGCGCCCGGCCGCACCATTCGCGCGTCTTCACGCGGTTCGACCGTAGCGACGAACTGATAGCCCCGCGCATGTACTGTGCGAATCGAGGACGGACCACGGCCCGCTTCCCCGAGAACCTGGCGAAGTTCATTCACGAGACCCGAGAGTGATCCGAGACCGACGGCCGTCGTTCCCCAGAGCGCCAGAATGAGTTCCTCTCGCAGGACGACGCGTTCGCGATATCGAATCAGATGAACGAGCAGGTCGAAAACTTTGGGTCGGACCTGAATACGCACACCATCGCGCTGAAGCAGAAAGCGTTGTTCGTCGAGCTCGAGTTGACCGAATCGAATGCGCATCAAAGACGGTTGTACCACCGTCGACTAACGATTGGGAAGCACAGAAAATCCAATCTTTCTCGATATTCAGCCGAAAATCGAGGAGCGCGTCGAAACATGTGGGATGCGGGATGAAGATCGGGGAGAAACGATCGCAGTTGTCAGTTCGAAGAGCCGTCGTCGAGCGTAACATCGACCATCAACTCATCGGCCAGGCGCTCGAGGGCCGCTCTTACTTTTCCGAGTTCAAGATCTGCGGGCGGTGCAAGCTCGGCCACCGCACGGAACAAGCGCTCGCCCGACATCGGCGCGCTCTCCACTACGGTCCGAAGGTCCTGGACGCTGACGCCCAGGGCCGAAAGGACGCTCGAAATCTCCCGGACGATCCCGGGCCGATCTTGACCGACCAGCTCGAGTCGAAAGGTGTCCCGATAGTCGATTTTCGTGAGTGACCAGTCGCTGTCGACGACGCTCGCCTGCAGCCCGCGCTCGGCGAGCCCCGGCAGGGCTACGATCAAAGCCTCTGCGTGCTCCTCAGGAAGATTGACCTGAACGACGCCTGCAAAATGGCCGGCGAGCCGCGCCATACGGCTCTCCTCCCAGCTGCCCTGGTGGTCCAGGATCAGCTGAGCCAGGGCCTCGACGAGACCAGGTCTATCCTCGCCAATCACGGTCAGCACCAATGTGCGCACGCCTTTTTTCTCCTCGCCCTACGGTCTAAGAATACTCAACATTTTCAAACACTTGCGGTAGGTCACGAAAAAAAGATGGGTTCGGCGAAAAAAATTTCGCCACTTGTCGCGCTAGATCGGCACTTCCATGAAAGAACAAGCCGATGTCCCCTTCCCAGGGAAACCCGACGAGCCCTCGGCTCGCCGGGTTGCTTGCTTTTTGGGCCCCCAATCGACGGATCCACGACCACCTGGGCCTCTCAACCTCAGGTCAGCGCCTCGAGCGCTCAAATCTGTCCACAGGTCTCAGACCAACGGACCAGCGCTTCGAGCGCCCGGACAGCACGGTGAGCGCTCGGGTAGCAGACGCGCCCCATTTCCCGCAGCGCCGCCGGTCCCGAATTCTCAGGATTCGAAGCGACGAGCTCCGTGACCGACAGAACGGGCTTCCCGTGCTTCTCGCTGGCCTCGATGGCGGCCTCGACATAGCGACGGTCCTGCCGCTCGTGAAAATCCGCCATTCGCTCGAGTCCGTGATCCGGGAAGTAGCGCCCGGATCGGAAGAATGCCGCTGTCGCCGCCTGGATTCCGATGCCCAGATGAATCACCGCGTCGACGTCGGGATGGGCGCAGACCAGGTCGAGGATTTCGGGAATCGTGTCCCGAGTCTCGCCACCGGCGAGATCGATCGGATTGCTCCGGCTCCAGCGAGCAGGAACGCGCTCATCGATCGCCTCGCGAATGGACGCCGGCAGTTCGACCAACTCCAGGCCGACCTCGGCGCAGGCATCGGCCGCGAGAACACCCCAGCCACCCACCGAGGTGAAGATCACCACGCGCCGACCGCGCGGCAGCGGCTGCGTCGCGAGCGTCGCGGCCCATTCGAATGCTTCCTCGACGGTCGGCGCGCGCAGCACGCCTAGCTGACGACACAATCCATCGAACACGCGGTCATCGCTGGCGAGCGCGCCGGTATGACTGGCCGCGGCGCGTTGCCCCTCGGCGCGGGCGCCGCCCTTCACGAGAACGAGTGGCTTGGTTCGAGTCAGCCTTTCGACGGCGCGGCGGAAGCGCCGACCATTCCCAACCCCCTCGACGTAGCTCAGCACCACGTCGGTATCCGGGTCGACGGCGAAGTACTCGAGTAATTCAGCGAGCCCGGTCTGCGCCGAGTTACCCAGCGAAACGGCCTTGCTGATTCCAACTCCGGTAGCGACGGCGTAGTTCAGATACGATGAAACCAGATTGCCGCTCTGGCTCGCGACGCCAATGCGACCGGCTGGAGGATTGGGCGCAACGATCTGCGCACACATCGATTCGGGAGTCGAGATGACGCCCTGCCCGTTCGGACCGATCAGCAGGATGTCGAGCTCGTCCGCGACCTCGACCAGCTCGCGCTGTAGGGCCTTGCCCTCCTCTCCCGCCTCGCCATAACCAGCACTCGTCACGAACGCGGCTCGTACGCCCTTCTTCGCGCACGCACGCAACAGCCCGACATTCGCCTTGTTAGGTGTGCACATGAAGACGAGATCGGCTTTCGCAGCGGCGGGCAGGTCGTCCACGCTCGCATAGGTGGGCTGCCCGAGGACCTCCGCTGCGTCGGGTTTCACGCCGTAGATCTCGCCACGAAAATCGCAACGCAGGAGATTGTGAAAGGTCACGAAACCAAACTTACCCGGATGGCTCGAGACCCCGGCGACGATCACACCGCGCGGGTGAAAGAGAGGCCTGAACCGCTCGAGCACGGCAGCATCGGAAAGCGGGTCGGGCAGCGGATCGGGCACGGCCGCAGCGCCCAGACGTTGTTCGACCAGGGCGTCGACGGCGATCGGTTGATCGCCCGCCACGATCAACGGATTCAGATCAACACTCTCGATCTCGGGCCGTTCGAGGGCCAGGCGCGACAAACCCTCGAGAACGTCCGCCAGGGCTTCGCGATCGATCGCCGGCTCGCCGCGATGAGGCTTCGTGAGCAGGTGGGGAGTCGCCAGGCCGTCGAGCATGGCCAGCGCCTCACGTCGATCGAGAGGAGCCACCGCAAAGACCGCGTCTCCGACCGCCTCTGCGAGGATGCCACCCAGGCCGAGCAGGATGCAGGGGCCGAACTGCGGGTCGCGCACCAGACCGGCGATGAGTTCGCGCTGTCCCCGAACCTGCTCCGCAACCAGCACCGAAACTGCGCCGTCCTCCGGACGCGCGAGGGCGAAAAGCTCACGAGCCACCTGCTCGACGGATGAAGCGTCTGCCACCCCGAGCCGAACCAGGCTTCGTTCTGTCTTGTGTGCGATTCCATCGCCCGCCAGCTTGAGAACGACGGGGTAGCCGATTTCGTCGGCCGCGCGGATGGCGGATTCGGGGTCGCTGGCCAGTCGTTCGACGGGGATGCGCACGCCATAGGCGGCGACGATCTCCTTCGAGGCATGTTCGGAGAGGGTTTCGGTCGTCGATTTGGATTCTGCCATGGGGCGCAGAGACTACTCGACACACGGGTACGCTACAAAATCCGCTCCGACTCGCAAAAGTCGCCGCATCCTCCTGAAATCGCGTATGATTCCGGCATTATGCCCGCCGAAGCCCAAGTCGACTCAGCCAATCTCTTCGGCGTTCTCGAAGGCGCTTTCGAACAGTGGATCGTCTCTCCCCTGGAGAGCATGATCTTTTTCGATCTGGCTTTCTGGGACAACGCCTCTGGCGACTCGATCCAGCTTCCGATCGTGGTGGTCTGGCTCGTGCTAGGCGCGCTCTTTTTCACGTTCCGATTCCAGTTCATCAATCTACGCGGCTTCCGACACGGCGTGGACTGTGTCCGAGGTCGATATTCCGAATCCGGTGATGCTGGCGAAATCACTCATTTCCAAGCGCTCTCGGCCGCGCTCTCGGCCACCGTCGGGCTCGGCAATATCGCCGGCGTCGCCTTCGCCGTCGGGATCGGAGGACCGGGCGCGGTCTTTTGGATGATCATCGGCGGCTTGCTCGGCATGAGCTCCAAATTCGCTGAATGCACGCTCGGCCAGCGCTATCGCACGATCGACGAACGGGGCCACGTCACGGGCGGCCCGATGCTCTACCTCTCGAAAGGACTCTCCGAAATCGGCTACGCGACTTCTGGCCGCGTGCTCTCGGTCGTCTTCGCCGTGATGTGTATCGGAGCCAGCTTCGGCGGCGGCAATATGTTCCAGGCGAACCAGAGCTTCGCCCTCATCCGGCAGGAAGTTCCGATATTCGCCTCTGGCGGAGGCCAGATCGTCTTCGGGATCGCCCTGGCAATTCTCGTCGGACTCGTGATCATCGGCGGCATTCGCAGAATCGGCGAGGTCGCGTCAGTCCTGGTGCCCGGCATGTGCGTGCTGTACATGGTCTGCGGATTACTCGTTCTTCTGACTCACGCGAGTGATGTTCCCGCGGCGCTCGGACACATCGTCGGGGACGCGTTCAGTTTCAAAGCCGGATTGGGCGGATTCGTCGGCACGTTGATCCAGGGATTTCGTCGCGCCGCGTTCAGCAACGAAGCGGGTGTCGGATCGGCCGCGATCGCCCACTCCGCCGCGCGCACGCAGGAACCGATTCGAGAGGGCCTGGTCGCACTACTCGAGCCCTTCATCGACACGGTCATCGTCTGCACGACCACGGCGCTCGTGATCGTCGTGACCGGCGTTTGGAACGATCCGACGGCCGGCACCGGAATCACGATGACCGCCTCGGCGTTCGCAACCGTCTTTCCCTGGTTCCCGAAGGTTTTGACCGTAATCGCAGTACTCTTTGCCTTCAGCACGATGATCTCATGGAGCTATTACGGCGAACGCTCCTGGAAATTTCTGTTCGGTGACCGAAGCCTGTTGGGATACCAGCTGCTCTTCCTCGCTTTTACCTTCGGCGGGGTGGTCTTCCAGAACGCGGATGTGATCCTGAACTTTGGGGATCTGATGATTCTCGGAATGGCCTTCCCGAACATTGCGGGTGTCGTACTGCTCGCCGGCCTCGTGAAGGCCGATCTCGATCG
>JAQBEG010000412.1:0-2888 GCA_032123985.1 Deltaproteobacteria bacterium | reverse complement strand
GGGTCCTTCAGCGTGGTCGCGTTGAAAAACAGGCCCGGGATCTCTTCGACCCTCGACAGGTCGCTTTGCTCCGCGGTTCGGTAGGCGGCATCGATGTCCGTCGTGCGGCTATACCAGATGTTGCCCGAGTCGATCCCAGCCGCACGCAGATCCATGTCGACTGCAAGGAACAGGCTGAGAGTGGAGACCGAATACTCAAGATTCTCTACCCGCCGGCGCAGACGCCCCCTCACGTGGCGCGCCGCAACGAGGCGCCCCCATGTGACACCTGGGTCCGCGTTCGAGACGACGATGTCGGCTCCCACCTCGCTGCCGTCCGCTAGTCGGACGCCGGTTGCGCGCCCGCGTTCGACCAGGATGGACTCAACTTCCGCACCGAGGAAGACCTCGCCGGCGCGTTCCGCGATCTGTTTCACGAATGCGCTCGGAATCGCGCCGCCGCCGCCACGCGGATAGCACGCTCCGTCGAAGTAGTAGCTCTGCAGACCCGCATGCAGTGCGGTCGGCGCGCGCGACGGCGACATGCCGTGGTCGCCGGCCTGAATCGAGAGGATTGCGCGCAGCAGAGGATCCTCGAAGAATCGGTCGAGGAAGCGCCCGAGGGGCTGGAGGCCATAGCGCAGGGTGGCGCGCATGCGCGCGGGCAACAGCACAGCATCGCGGACGTTGCGCGGAGGCGCGGACCATTTCAGTTCGTCCGACATGCGGCTGACCGTGGCCATGTAGGCGTCGATACCGGGCGCCTCCAACGGGAACCGCTCCTTCAAGCGCTCGGTGAAGCGCCCCTGTCCCCTCGGTATCGAGAAGCGCTCGCCTCCGACGAACACGCGGTCGTAGCCATCCGGATTGAGTTCCAGGAACACGAGGTCGTTGGCGACCCCGAGTCCTTCGTAGATCCGGCGCAGGCCACCCCCCTCGCCGAGCTGGCCGATGTAGTGAATTCCGGGGCTGAAGCGAAAGCCATCGAGTGAGAAGGACTGGCTGTAGCCGCCCGGCCGTGAGTGCTGCTCGAATACAGCCACCCGACGGCCCGCACGAGCGAGCGCGAGCGCAGCGGTGAGGCCGCCGGAACCCGATCCGATGACAATGGCGTCATAGTCCCTCATTTCTCGCCTCCAAGGTGGCAGAGTCATCCATCGTGAAAGGAGCAAGGCTCGTGCCACGCTCTTGGCTGATCGTTCGTCTCATTGGCCGCATCGCGCACGGTCCCGACGAGGCGTCTTGCCTCAGCGGAACGGGCAGCGAGGTGGCGCGCCTCAACCGCGCGGCAGCGAATCGTCCGTCTCTAGAACCGGGCGCTGTAACCCAGCGCGTCGAACCGAAGCGCATCGGCCCAGCTAGCGAGGCCGACCAAGAACGCGAAGGTCCCGGCCGCAATCGGATAGGGGCCGGGGGCGACAAGGGTGAGGTCATCCGTCGCGGATCATCGGGCCGCGCGGCGCTTGCCAATCGGCATCAGCCCGAGCGGTTCGAGATCGGTCGACAGACCGAGGAGCTCCTTCACCGACTCCTCGCGAAACGCCCCGACCATGCAGGTCCCGAGTTCGAGCGTCTCGGATTGGAGATAGACGTTCTGCGCAGCATGGCCGGCCTCCATCTGCACGTACCGCGCTCCGCGACTCCCGTACTTTCGGGCGGTTCGGTCGTAGTTCGCGATCAGGACGAGGATGGCCGGCGCTTCGGCGATCCAGCGCTGGTCAGATGCGGCCTTGGCGAGCTGTTCGCGAATCTCGCGCGTGGAAACTCGCATCAGTCTGTGCGCCGTGGTCTCGTAGTGGTAGATGCCCGGCGTGAGACCCGACACCGCGCCGGCAACCAGGAAGACCTCGAGGGGGAAGAGCGCTCCCGCGGAAGGGGCCGTTCTGAAGCCCCGATCGTCCGTCGTGCCCTGTGCCGCCCAGAGCAGCTGAGAGATGGCGGCAAGGGAGACTGGGGATGGATCAAAAAGCCGAATCGATCGACGATGTGCGAGGGCGTGTTCCAACGACACGGAACCATCGACGCGTGGCGTCGGGAGCAGGATGACATCCTCGTCCGCTCCGCTCGCTGAATCGAAGCCCATGATTCCGATGCAAAGAGCCACGATGAACGACCTCGTGAACGCCTGGCGTGAGATTGCGATTGAATGACTGACCGGCATGAAATGCCCACTCCCGTCTCTAGAATGGGCGGCAAGGCGCCGCCCGGCCCCGTCGTTGAAACACAGGACAGCAGGTGCCGTGCCAACGCTGCTCGGTCCACTTGCATGGCACCGTCACGTTCGGAACTCGAGATGTGTCGAGACGAGTGTTCTTCGACCTCGGCCTGAGGCGCCTTGTCTCAAGAATGGATGCCTATGGGGACCTTCGCAACACCCGATCGTGTATTAGAGGAGCGACATCTCAGCACGACGGAATGGCATATGTGTTGCACATCATTTCGAGTTGGCGATCGATGCGGAGGCCCGGAGATGATGACAACACACACAGAATCCGATGAGGGAATGAATCAAGAGGAACAGAGCATCTGGTTTCGAGGACTCTACATGCTCCTCTTTGTCGTGATTTATGGCGTGGCGGAGGTCGTCGTCGTTGCGGTCACTCTGGTGCAGTTCGGGTGGGTCGTCGCGGCCGAGCAGCGCAATCCGCGGCTCGAGCGATTCGGAGAGAGCTTGAGCGAGTTCATCCGCGATGTGATTCGCTATTGGACCTTTTGTTCCGAGGACAAGCCCTTTCCCTTCTCCGAGTGGCCCCAGCCGGACATCGGAATGGAGGAGCGATGAAGTTCGCTAGTCCGATCATCGTCTTGTGCGTGATGGCGTGTTCGATGGGATGCGAAATCGGGCCCCAATCCGGAAGCGGCCTCCGTCTTCCGAACGGTGACGTGGTTCGGGGCAAGCAAGCATTCCA
>JAQBEG010000411.1:0-3835 GCA_032123985.1 Deltaproteobacteria bacterium | reverse complement strand
GACGAAGCGCCGGCCTACTACCTAGAGAAATACGACACTTGGGCGCTCTCCCGCTTCGAAGATATCTGGAAAGCCTCGGGCGATATGCGGAACCTCACCGCTGAAAAGGGCACGACGCCGGCTCACCTCCTCACGAAGGTTCAGCCCGTCACGCCGATGATCAATATGATGGACCCTCCCGATCACACGCGATTGCGCGGCGCCTTCCGCAAGAAATTCGCCGCCCCGGAAGTCGCATACCTCGAACCGGTGATCCGGAAAATTGCCGCAGACTGCATCGACCGCGCGCTCGACAACGGTCGCATGGACGTCCTCGCAGACCTTTCCTCGCAGGTCGCGGTGACCGTCGCCTGCATGATCAGTGGTCTGCCACCGGAGGACGGACCGTTCTTGAATGAACTGGTCTGGCGCTTCTTCAAGCGCGAAGAGGGCCATGACGGCATGACAGAGGCCGGTCTTGCGGCGATGGGTGAGATGTTTGCCTACTTCCATCAGAAAATCGGGGAGCGCCGCGCTGGGGAGCCCCAGGACGACGTCCTCCAGGAGTTGCTCGAATTCGAGCAGGACGGCGCAAGACTCCCGGACGAAGCGCTCGCTTCTCACCTTTCGATGTTGATCATCGGAGGTTCCGAAACATTCCCGAAAACTTTCGCTTCGATCGTACGTCGACTCTGGGAGCATCCCGATCAGCGCCAGATGTGCATCGATGACCCCAGCTTGATCCCCGACGCCTTCAATGAAGGCCTCCGCTTCGACATGCCGACTCAGTTCTTGATGCGCGTCGTCAAGCGACCCTGCGAATTCGCGGGCACCCAAATGACGGAGGGGCAAGCGATCATGTTTCTCTACCACTCCGGCAATCACGACGAGCGCGAATTCGACGAACCCGAAAAATTCGACATCCTGCGGCGGCCGCCGCGGATCCTGAGCTTCGGGTACGGGCCCCATTCGTGTCTGGGAATCAATGTCGCGCGCCTCGAAGCCAAGGTCTGCCTCGAAGAGCTCCTGCGAAGGCTCCCGAAGTACGAAGTCGACCTCGAACATTCCGAGCGACTTCTCACCGAGTTCGTGCAAGGATACTGGAAGCTGCCGATTACGTTCTCGGCCTGATTCGAACTCCGGTCGGCGGCGATCCAAAGCGAAGCGTCGCTATGCGATGTCTGCGACCGCGGCTTCGAAGGAGACGCCTTCCGCGATCTTCTTGCGACAAGCATTCAACTGTCGGGGTCGTTTGAAGCCCACCGCCGCCACCAGGCGCTCATGCCGACCAAAGAGCGCCAAAAAACGATCCTCGTCGATCTTGCCGAGTCCGATCTGCATCTCGTCCCCATCTCGAACCTCTCCGACGATCGCGATTCGCAAGTCGAATTGGTCGGTCCAGACGTAGGGAATCGGTGCGAAGTCATCGGCCGTACCCTGGACGATGCGCCTTGCGACGACGTCCGACTGCTCGACGGCACTCGTCCAATGCTCGAAGCGAGGCCGCTCGGGGTAATGCCGGTTAGCCCAACGAGCACAATCACCGAGCGCGTAGACCCCATCTCGGCCGGTGAAGCCATTCGCGTCACAGCACACGCCATTGTCGATTTCGAGGCCGGCGCCCGCTAGCCACTCCGTCGCGGGCGCTGCGCCCACTCCGACCACTACGATGTCGGCGGGCAAGCTCAATCCACTCGACAGCCGAACACCCTCGACGCAGGATTGCCCGACGAATCCTTCGACTCCGACACCGAGATGAAATTTGACGCCCTCTTCTCGATGCCGCCTTGCGACCCGCTCGCCGAGCAGCTGCCCCAGCCCGCGAATCAGGGGCGCCGGAAGTGGATCGACGACCGTGACGTCGAGCCCTCGGGTTCGGCAACTTGCCGCGACCTCCATTCCGATGAATCCGGCCCCAACGACGACGACCCGCGGCGAGGAATGCAGCGACGCGCGAAGTGCACGCGCATCTGCGAGCGTGCGCAGATCTAGAACACCGTCGAGTTCCCTTCCGAAGGGCAGCCGCCGAGCGCGCCCACCGGTCGCGAGGACGATCGCGGAGGCCTCGTCGACGCGTTCGCCGCCCGCGAGCGTGAGAACCAGAGAGGAAGCATCCAATGACGCGGCCGCCTGGCCAAGTTTCCAATCGGTATCGAGGGCCTCGACCCCGTTGCGCGCGAGCGCCAGCTTTTCATCTTTCCAATCATCCACCAGAAATTGTTTCGAGAGCGGCGGACGGTCATAGGGTAGTTCGGCTTCCGCTCCAATTACCGTGATTCGCCCTGTATATCCCTCGCGGCGAAGAGCCTCGACGGTTCGAAGCCCCGCGAGCGATGCGCCCACCACCGCAATATGATCCATCATCCACGTGTCCTCAGATTCGATCGACGATTCGATCTACAGCACTCGATGCGCGATGCTAGCGCTCGCTCCAAAGCAAGGAATCCATCATGCAGTTCTGGCAGTCCCTTCCCTTCACGCATCCCGACGACATGCTCGAGTTGGTCCCCGTCGCTGAGGAAGCCGGTTTCGAGGGAATCATGTTGGCGGATCACGTCTTCGCGCCCGAGCACTTCGCTTCCCGCTATCCCTACGACGAGAGTGGCGAGCCTCCCTTCGATGGAACGACGCCCTTTCCCGAAGCCTTCACCACGATCGCGGCGCTCGCACAGGTGACGACGACGCTGCGTTTTCTCACCAACGTCTACATCCTTCCGCTACGTCATCCGATCGAAATCGCAAAGGGCGTGAGCACGGCCGCGATCTTCTCGAAGAACCGTACGGTGCTCGGATTTGGCGCCGGCTGGCTCCGCGAGGAATATGAAAGTCTGGGCGTCCCTTTCGACGGTCGCGGCAAACGCATGGACGAGCAGATTCCGATCATCCAGCGCCTGATCGCGGGAGAAGTCGTCGAGGGCACGGGTGAATACTACGCCTTCGCCCCTCTGCGATTGAGTCCGATTCCCACGGCGAAGGTGCCTATGTGGGTCGGCGGAATGAATCAGGCTGCCTTGCGACGTGCAGGCCAGTTTGGAGACGGCTGGACGGGCGCGGGGACGACCTACGACCAGACTATGGAACTCCTGTTGGAATTGAAGGCCCAGCGCGCTCGCTTCAACCGGACAAACGAAAGCTTCGACTGCCTGGTTCCACTCGTCGAAGAGCTGCCTCCGGAAAAGATGCAGCGACTGATCGAACTCGGGATGACGGGCACGGTCAGTTGGCCTCTCGAGTATCAGCTTCCGCCGAACTCCACGATGCAGGACAAAAAAGACAAGCTCCGCCAACTCGGCGACCAGATGATCAGACCCGTCAACGGTTAGCGATTCAACTCGATTGCCGCAGCGAACAGAAGATCATGGGTTCCAGTCCTCGCCTTTCTGCTTCCACGGATTCGACTCGGGGGTTCTGGGCAGTGCGATGCGAGCCTCACAGCCGACGCAGCTCTTGTCGCCGGCGCGGAGTTCGATCGCGACATCCACCCAGCCGACATCGTCGTTCACGGACTCTACGCTCGTCACAGTTCCAGAAAAACGCATGGTTTCACCCGGATAGACGGAATCCTTCATCCGAAACTTGATGCGGCCGAGGCGACCTTTCGGCCCCGTCCAGTCGGTCAGATACCGCTCGAACCATGCGGCCAGATTGGGTGTATTCATGATGATGTTGTCGAGACCATTATTCTCGGTCGCAAATTTGTAGTCGTGATGCTGAGGCCTCCAATCGCGACTCGCAATCGCGCCCAGCACGACCGTCACCGGCTTGACATCCTTCTCGAGAACCGGGAGTTCCGCCCCTTCCTTCACGTCACTCAGCAAGAGTCCAGTCTTCATTTCGACCCCTTTGCCGCGGCGTC
>JAQBEG010000410.1:0-5950 GCA_032123985.1 Deltaproteobacteria bacterium | reverse complement strand
GGACGCGCGACGACGCCGGCCACGGGCAATCCGTTGCCCATGGGCTTTCCGAGCGTGGCGATGTCGGGCACGAAGCCGGCGGTTTCGTAGCCCCACCAGCGTCCACTGCGGCAGAATCCCGCTTGTACTTCATCGGAGATGAATAGGCCGCCAGCCTCATGGACCTTCTTCGCGGCGCGGGCCATGTAACCCTTCGGAATACGCGGAAGCCCTTCATTCGCGAGCAGCGAGCAAACCAACATGCCGGCCAGTGGAACCCCCGCCGCCGCGAAACTCTCGATCGCAGCATCGACATCGGCCAGGTAGCAGTCCGCCAACTCCGCCTGCGACAAACCTTCCTCGATGGGGCGATAACTCTGCGGGAAACGGACCGAGCGAATCTCGGGGTCACTTCGGCCCCCGGCCCACGTGAGCTTGCTGACCAGTTCCGTGTTGCCGTGGTAGCCGCGATCGCTACAGATGATCCCGCGGCCGTTGGTGGCGAGTCGGGCCATGGCGATCGCGACCTCGTTGGCCTCGCTGCCCGTACACGTGAATACGATGCGCTCGAGGGAAGCATCGTGCTTGGCGACGAGGCGTTCGGCGTAGTCGAGCACGCCCTCGTGCAGGTAGCGGCTGTGCACGTTGAGCGTGGCCGCCTGCTGCCGCATCGCCTCGACCACGTGGGGGTTGGCGTGCCCCACGCACGGCACGTTGTTGTACATGTCGATGTACCGCTTGCCATCGGCGTCGAACAAGAAGACACCCTCTCCCCGGACGATGTGGATGGGCTGCTCGTAGAAGAGCGGTGAACCCACGCCGAGGACGCGCTCACGACGTGCGATCAAATTTTCCGTCGAGTCCGACACATGCACTCCTTTGTGCATTTCTCCACGCCGTTATCCTCGCACCGTGAGAAGCCCGTCGCGGATCGCGCTGCCTCCCTCGGGTTCCAGGACCTCGAAGCGTACGCTGTCGCCGCGCACCGAGCCGATGCGTAGGGTGAGCGTCGATGGCATTCTAACCATTGCGCCGAAGCGGGCCGCAATCCGCACCACCCGCTCTGCATCCCCGCCGAAGCACTCCGTCACGACCCGAGATACCGCCAGCGCCAACGTGGCCGTGCCGTGTAGGATCGGTTCCGGAAGGCCCGCGGCCTCGGCGACTGCCACATCGGTATGGATCGGATTCCAGATTCGCGCGCACTCCGTATAGACCCACGCCGCATTGGCGGCGATGGAGATCGTGTGAACTCGTGCGCTGTCGTCCATGGGGGCGGGTTCCAGCAGCGGAGCGGGTTCGTAAAGCTCGCGATCCCCGCCATCGACCTGTACGCCTCGCAGCAGCGTACCGTACAGGGTGGTCGAGACCGGTTCGGCGTCGGCCGCGACGGTGTCGAGCCGTACGAGTTGGAACGCGCCAGAGCGTCGCGTTGCGACCTTGGTGATGGTTGCTCGCGTCGTCAACTGCATGCCCGCGCGAATCGGCCGGTGCAGCGTCAGATCATGGGTGAAATGGACGCCGCGCGCGGCCTCTGCACCCGAGAGGTTGTTGGGCAGACAACGGGGGTCGAGAAAGAGTGGCCATTCGAAGCACACGGGGAAAAGTGGGTGGGCGAGCACGTCCGTTCGTGCACGCGTGTCGTGGTATGCGGGCGCGAGATCCCCGAGGCACGCCGCGTAGGCCATGGTCCAGCGTGAGTCGATCGAATGCACGAGCGGCTCACCAACGCGTCCAACGACTTCAGGTGAGATCGGCATGCCCGCATTCTAGCAGCCCGTCCTGGAACCCTGAGCGAGTCAGGTGCGATCAGGATTCTTCGATGGGCTGCTAGACTCGCAATCGATCCAGCAAATCCAAGCTCCGAACGGGCGCAACGGGGTCGAGCGCAGATTCCTTCGTCTCGATTTCCGACTCCCTTCTCGACTTCCTACGACTCCATGAACCGACGAGATCTCCAATTGAACATCCCCTCCAGAATTATCGAGTGCGCCGAGACCATTGCGCAGACGGGCGTGGAGGTGGGGAGTAAGCAGGCCGCGGACGAGGTGCATTTGCCCCGTCTCGCGGCGTTGATGCATAGGTCGGGACGAGGCTTCGGATCCCCGATTTCCATGTTTACCGCTAGTCGGCGATGGCGAAGGCTTCTGGCTTGCCGAGGGCAATCATCCGGTTCGGGATATTGCAGGCGATGATCGCCTCAGCTTTCTGTGTCGGTGGATGACGAGCACGAAGCTTGTGGCCAATGATCGTCTTGTATCTGAAAAAGGTGTTCTCCACTACCGACCGCAGGAATCCCTCCGCCTTACGAAGTGGCAACTTGAAGACAAGCCGTAGCGTCAGGGCAGTCTCGATCGCGTGATCGGAGAACTTCCTCTGAGCCCCACGCAGCCCGGTTGGTGCTAATTTCCAAGACGCGATCACTCGGAACCTTCGCTTCCTCCCCTGCGAGATCCACAAGGTGATGTCGCCGCGCTGCACGAGTGCCCGATCGTACTCAGCCCAGTTGCCAACTCGATACTTCGTCTTGTACTTGGGATGCACTCTTGAGTTCATGTCCGGATCGTCGCCCATCCACCTCGCAGATCGCGAGGGCCTGGACACCGGACCGCTTCAAGCCTGTGGTTCATGCACCAACGCCCCCTTTCTTCGCGACGGCTCATCGTTTCGGTTACGCGCAAACTTCTTGTGTGGCACCCTCTTTCATAGGGAGTGCCTCCGACATGAAATGAGTACTTCGTCGAGGACAGGGAAGGCGGGGTGCCATTCGGTCGCGCGGCACGCGGCAACGGAGCTCGAGTCGGCGATTCTCTCGAAGGGAGGGTGCATGGCAGCGCGCAAAAAGAAAGCCGCCAAGAAAGGCAAGCGAAAGGCCGCGGGGGCTAGAAAGAAAGCGGCCCCGAAAGCCGGTGTCTCCCGCACGAAGCGCTCGGCCGGCTCGTCGTCTCGATCGTGGACTGCGCTGCTGGGAGAGCACCTGTCGGATCTGGTGGAGAGGACCGCCGCGGGAGCGCTGCGGCGCGCGCTCGATACCGGTGGGCGGGAGATCGGCGCCTGGCTACCCGAGGCGACGGAGATGCGACGCGAAGCGGGCGCCTACCTCAAGGAGTTGCGCGAACTGGCCGGACTCACCCTCGTCGAGCTGGCCGACGCAATCGAGTTGAGCGACCACTCCGTCCTCGAGGCGGTGGAAGCCGGAACCGCGACGATTTCCTTCGAGCTGATCCTCCGGATGGCCGCGATCCTGGCGCGCCACGACCCGGCCCCATTCGTGATGCGGCTGGTTCGCTCGTACAACCCTGTACTCTGGCAGCTGCTCGAGGATTGGGGAGTGGGACAACTGCCGCTTCAGGGCCTGCGCGAGCGGGAATTCGTCAACATCCTTCGCGCCAGTGACGAGGCACGAGCGCTCTCGGACGAGGATTTCCAGCGAGTGCTGGATTTCACTCGAGCGGCGTTCGAAATGACGCTGCACTTCGCGGCGAGCCCGATTGAGACCGAGACCTAGCCCCCCTCCGTTCGTTCGAGGCTGCTTGGCGGTACGGTGCATGACTACGCGCCTTGGCAAGTTCGATCCTGCCGGCGGGCTGGACTCCGGAGCCACTTCGTCTAGGAACTGCGCAATTCGCGCAAAGTAGGGACGTCCGGCCATCTCGACCGTGTCATTGTGACCCGCACGGAAAATCGTTTCGAACTGCTTGGGTTCAGGTGGTGGATAGGCAAAATAAGCGGCGTTTTCAGCACCACCGCCAAGTAATCTTCTGACAAGTCGCCTTCGGATGAGGCGCCACGGGGCCGTTTTGGGTCAAAGATCTACGGTGCGAAATTCGCTCGGATGATCTCCACCTTGCGGGTTCGTTCCACGTTTCAGTAGATACCGAGGGTGTCCTTGGCACCGGCCGACGCGGTCGATGTCACGGTGAATGAGAGTTCGAGTCCGAGGCCTACTGCCTACGAGATCGCAATCCGGCTTGTCATGCGAGAAACTACTGCGAGCGCTTCGTGTGTTCTTCTGGACTCTGTTCAGCACAGAGTTCGACGAGTTCCCAGAGTTCCCTCGCTTTGGTGGCATCGGCGGCCGGGTCCTTGGGATCCAGTTCGACGCGTCCCAGCACGTTGTGGTAGTAGCTGCCGCTCGGTAGGTTGGGCTGGGTCGCACAGAAGATAGAGGTCTCGGCGCCCTGATCTGTCGAAAGCATGAGGGCTCGCTTGATGAAGCCCACGAGGCCCGCGTTGGTGCCGCCGAGCTCGGACGCGATGACACCGGGATGGACCGCGTGCACGCGCAGACGCGGATAGCGTCGCGCGAGTTCTTGTGCGTACCAGAGATTCCCGAGCTTGCTTCGGCAGTACGCTAACTGCCCGCCGATCGCGCCCCGGTAGGCGTAGTCGGCGCTGCACGAATCCGACAGGATGTAGATGTCTCCCGTGACGATAACGACCCGGGCGTCTTCGGAAAGCAGGCCTCGCTCGATAGCACCGCAAGCGAGCGCATGATGGCCAAGCACGTTGGTCGCGAATGCAATCTCGTATCCTTGGGCCGACAGTCTGTGGCGGGTGGGCCAGAGTCCGGCGTTTTCGACCAGGATGTCGATCCTTCGCCCCGCGAGCGTCGCTTCGATGTCGTCGAGGGTCTTCGGCATCCGACCCAGATCGGCGAGGTCGAGTGATACGAAATGCGCGGGCGTGTGGAAGTCGACCTCGATCTCTATCGCGGCTCGTCTTCCAGCGTCTTCACCACGCGAGGCTGCAATGACCTCCGCTCCTCGGGCCGCCAACCCGCGACTCGTAGCCAGGCCGACGCCACGGCTGCCGCCGCTGACGAGTGCGATCTTTCCGTCGAGGCGAGGTTCGTCCGGACAGACAGCGCTACGCGTGGATTGACGCCACATTGCCCCGAGCAGTCGACGCAGAACCGACGGCGGTGGCCGATGCGTGACTCGCTGCGCAAATTCCATCTTGGGTGGACTCCCTGCAACATCTCGCGGACTTGGATCATATCCGCTCCGCGTACTCGAGGACTCGCTTCTTGCGATGAATTTCTCGTTGATCGTTGGTTATTTGGACCTCATTGGCCATCATCTACTCAGATGATGGCAGGATGTCCGGCTCGATCTGTAATCTCACACTTCGCGCCGTGGCCCCAGCGACGTCGCCGGAAGAGCCGATCATTCAGGTGCACAAGGCCAGCCGATCCATTTGATCCGACACAGGAGTCAACGATGCCCAGACTGCGTGTCCTCCCCGCGGTTTCCAACGGCCGCGAGTACTATTGCACAACAGCGATCGCTGATAGGGAGTCATAATGCCCCCTTCCCCCCAAACACTTCCCCCCGCGTTGGTGGTTTTCGGAGGCACTGGGTTCGTGGGCACGGCAGTGCTGGCGGAGGCCTTGTTGCAGAACGAGGACCTCCAAATCTTTGTCGTGAGTCGAACTGGAGTCGCACCCGAGTGGCTCTCGGCTGATCCTGTGTACCAAACCGCCAGGCTCAAATTCGTAAGCGGAGATCTCCTCGCGCCGCAGACCGTTCGCGCCGTGCTGCGCGCAGTGACGCCGAAATACAACATTGTGGGGTGCATCTCGTGCGTGGGGGCGATAACGCCGTGGTCGCAGACGAACATGGTGCGGACCTGCGGCGACGCGAACGTGAACGCGTACACAATCAGCAAGGAGATCGGTGCCACCAAGTTCGCCGTGATCACACGTGACAGGTCGAACATGGACGACTGGTGGTATCCCTTTCCGCACGTGATCCCGGGCTACTACGAGGGCAAGCGCAAGATCGAGGAGTTCGTGGCGCGCGACGTCGAGAACGCCGGCAACGCGATCTGCCTCCGCGCGGGGTTCGTCGTCGGGACGCGAAGGACTCTGCCCGGACTGCCAACGTGGGTGAAGATCTCGGTGCCGCTGGACGGCTTGTACAAGGGGCTCGACCGGTTGTGCCCGACGATCGGAGTGGAGGAGCTGGCG
>JAQBEG010000409.1:0-4777 GCA_032123985.1 Deltaproteobacteria bacterium | reverse complement strand
GCCGCAATCAATCCCGGCAATTCGGGCGGACCCTTGATCGACCTTCAGGGCCGTGTCATCGGCATCAACACCGCCATCCGGAGCAACGCGAATACGATCGGATTCTCGGTGCCGATCAATCAGGCAAAGCAGATCCTGCCCCAGCTTCGCGCGGATGGTCACGTCACCCGCGGCTGGCTCGGCGTCCAGATTCAGGGCGTCACCAAGGAGATCGCTAAACAATTCGATCTCGAAGAGGCGAGCGGTGCGCTCGTTTCACAAGTCCTTCCCGACACGCCCGCCGCGGAAGGCGGCATCCTGCGCGGCGATGTCATCGTCGAGTTCAACGGAGAAACCATCAACGAATGGCGCGATTTACCGATCGTAGTCGCAAACACCCCCGTCGACGCCAAAGCCAAAGTCATCGTGATCCGCGACGGCAAGCGCAAGAATTTCCATGTTCGAATCGGACGACTCGACGATCCCGATCAGATCGCTTCGATCGTCGAGCAGGACCAGGGCGCAGAAGCCTACGGATTTCGTGCCCAGGACCTCACGCCTGCGTTGGCGGACGAACTCGGGCTCGCCGAGGTGACCGGTGTGATCGTGACGGACGTCGCGCCCGATGGCCCCGCCGCCGAGGCTGGCATTCAGCGTGGCGACGTGATCATCGAGCTCGACCGCAAGGCGATCAAGAATGTGGCCGATCTCGCGAACCGACTCGAAGACTCCAAAGAGAGCGTTCTCGTACTCGTCCGTCGCGGCGAGAATACGCTCTTCGTGCCGCTCAAGCGGACGGGTTGAAAGGTCGGTGTTGATATAGCTCGCCGTCCATGAAACGTTGCTGGCGGTAATAGTCGCGGGTGCCGATCGCCGAGATCACAGAGAGCGTTTCATAGCCGGCGTTCTGGGCGATCGCCTCCGCGCGGTCGAGGAGTCGAGCACCGAAGCCGCGGTGCTGCGCACGACCTCCGGGTGCCGCTCCGATCCGAACGGATCCGCCGTAGACGTGGAGCTCTCGCACGAGTGCGTGTCGGCCGAGCTCTTCGATGAAGGAGGTCTCCGCCGGAAGCGAGAGTCGCAGGAATCCGACGATCCGATCCGACTCCGTTACCAACTCGAGGAAGATTTCCTTTCCGCTGCCCGCATCATATGCGGTCTCCACCAGCTCGAGCGACGCTTCCTCGAAGGTCTCGCCGCGTATCTCACGGTGGCGAACTTCGACGAGACGATGTCCACGACGGGTAATCTCGGCCTCGGCGATCTGGCGAAAATTCGTGCGCTTGTTTCCGGTCACGATGTCATCGGACGAAATATCCCGAATCACTCGAGTCACGCGACACCAACGCGGCACGTGGGGCAGGGATGAGGCCACGACATCGAGAAGCTCGTCGTCGGCATAGGGTCGCCACTCGCCGCGACGCCAAGGACCCATCAGCTCCGCGGTCTCGACAAGGCTGCAGGGGTAGAGCTTGAGTTCGTCGGGCCGATAGGCGTCGTCTTCGAAGAGCCGTCTGAAATCCTCGCAATCGCTGGCCGGCGTAGCGCCCAACAGATTCGCCATCCAGTGCGCATGCAGCTTGAAGCCCGCCCGTCGCAGAAGTTCGAAGGCGTTACGAGTCGCCAGGACGTCGTGTCCGCGATGGTTGGCTTCGAGGATTTGATCGTCGAGACTCTGAACCCCGAGTTGAATCTTCGTCGCACCGAGCCGCCGCAAGCGAAGTACTTCCTCCTCGTCGATGTGATCCGGTCGCGTTTCGAGCACGAGTCCGACGCAACGCGCCCCGGCCGACTCGTTTGCGCGCTGTGCCCCGTGCAGGGCTTCCCAATCCGACTCTTCCTCCGGCACCACCAACCGTCCGGCTTGATGCGCTTGCAGAAATTGCGAAACGCGATGGTTGTATGGATTCTTCGAAAACTGATCGCCTCGTACGTCGGCGTCGATCTGCTCGAAATCCGGCGCCATCGGCGGGGCGACGTCACGCTCGTCGCGGCCCGCACCGAAATCGTTCATCGCCTCGAGACAACGCTTCACGAAGTAGACCTGGTAGCGCTCGGGATAGAACGACCATGTCCCACCTAATACAATTAGTTCGACTTTGTCTATCGGATGACCGATCGCATCGAAGGCGGCCAGACGATTCCATGTCTGGAGATAGGGGTCGAAGCGATTATTGGCCGCTCGCTGTGCGCCGGGCTCGTCCGAGAGATAGCTCTTGGGCATCCGCACATCGTTTGGACAAAAAATGCATTTACCCGGACAGGGAAAGGGCTTCGTCAAGACCGTCAGCGGGGCGACGCCACTTTGTGTCCGAACTGGCCGTCGCTGCACGCGTCGCCGAAAGCGCGTTTCGTCGAAACGAAAGTCGTCCTTCTCCGCGAAAACGCGAAAGCCGGCGATTAGCTGACTCCGTGAGAAGAAGCCACCGCTGGGTTTCGGGTGTCGGCGAAGCAGAGGTTCCATGACCTCGGAGGTCAGGGGATCTGGCGTAGAATCGGGCACTGCCTCGATCGCTCGGAGGAGCGGTAGCAGGCTATCTCGGACCGGTTCGGGGTCGAACGACCGGTCGGGCCCCTTTCCGCGGAATCGCGCGGGTGTTCGCTCGTTGGCGGTGGACGTCCACGCCTCGCTGTCTTCGATCTCGGTCAAGCTTCTCTCCTCGCCCGCCGAGTTTAGGCCGCTTAGTCGAGTTCGCCCTAAGCTGGGGGATCAATGAACGCTTTCACCCGAAGCCAGCTGCTCGCTTTGAGCGACACCTTCTACCGCGCGCATGCGGAAGCCTTCGATGCCAGCCGTGGACATCATGCGTGGCCTGGCTGGAGGCGACTGCTCGAATGGCTTCCGTCGCCCGATTCACCCCAGAGCGTCCTCGACATCGGATGTGGAAATGCACGACTCGCGCATTTCTTGCACGATGTCGGAGTGAACCTCCAATACACGGGCGTCGATGCGAATGCCGACCTGCTCGACTCGGCGCGCAAACGACTGGCCGTCGATCTGGCGGGTCGCTGCCAACTGACCCAGCATAATTTCCTTCTATCGGACGGACCGGGCACGGAGCTGCCCTTCGGTCCATTCGGCCTGATCGCAGTGATGGGCGTACTGCATCATGTGCCGGGTCGGGATTGGCGACTCGCCCTGCTCCGCGCGGCAGCCGAGCGACTCGCACCCGGTGGACTGCTTGCGCTTGCCACCTGGCAGTTTGCGGATCGCGAACGATTCACACGGCGAATGGTCGACTGGTCGAAACTCGAACCGGTGTTGGGCGAGCCGATCGGCGAGGATCACCTCGAACCGGGCGATCGAGCCCTACGTTTCGGCGACGACCCGAACGCGCCGCCGCGCTATTGCCACCAAGTCGCAGACGAGGAGTTCGAGCGCTGGCCCGAGCAGCTCGGCCTCGAGGATCTGGCCGACTTTCGCGCCGATGGAGCGGAGGGCGATCTCAATCGATATTGGATTCTGAGGCGGCCCTGAATTCCGCCAACGGCACGGCGAACGCGAATTGCGGTTCTTTTTCACCCCAGGCCTTTATTTCATGTGCAACTCGGCCGATGCAAACAACGGGTATGTACAGCCATAAACGAGCAATCTTTGCCGCAGTGCTTTGCGGTCTCTCGCTTTTCTGCGCCTCCACCTCATCGGCGAGCTCGCCAGATCAATGGGCGCGCGAGATCACCGAGTCCGACGTGTTGACCGCGATCGAAAAGCCGGTCCTCGACGCCTATCAAACCCTGCTTGCGCAATCAGCCATGGCGCGCCGCTTTCAGGAATTGGCGACGACTCGTGAGGGCGCCCTGACGCTGGCCGGTTTCGCCCTCATCCTCGTGATCGTCCTGGGGGTCGCGAGGCGCTGGCTGCGGGGCAGCGGCGAACTCACACTCTCGCTGCGCTTCTCCGACGAAATCGTGGGCGAATTCGATGTCCAGCTCTTTCGCAAAAGTCAGCGTCGCCGTGGCCCGAACGGCCAACGCGGCTCGGCCTCCTATACGCGGTCGAGTGTACGTCGCGAGACCCAGTTCGATCGGGTGCCATCGGGTATCTGGTTTCTTGCGATCGAAGGAACGCTGCAGGCTCCGAAATCCCGAGCCGTGCTGGCCTCTATCTCAGAAGAGATCGAAGTCGAGATTTCCGCCAAACAATGCACTTCGATCGACCATGCCCTTCAGTCCGTCGAAGCGCCAATCGAATTTCGCGTCGTTTGGGATCGCCAACCCGCTCGCGACGTCGGCTTCTGCCTACAAGGTCGATCTAGGTCATTGCGTTATGCCGCGCAGGGTCGAAGTCGAATGACCCTCCCTCTGGGCGATCATATCGTCTTGATCGGTGCGGGAGATCGCGTTGTCGAGCAACCGATCCGTATCGAGTCCTTCGAGCCAAGCATGATCCAGGTGGATCTCGCTGCGGCAGACGGGTTGGTCTTCAAGGGCTGCCCACCGGCCGTTTCGTCGTTCCTACAGGGCAACCTGGGCGATGCCGCTCGGGCGCTAGAACGCGATGGTCAGTCGGGCATCGCCTCCCTCTTGCTCGCCCGATTACATCAGGAGCAAGGTCAAACCGAACGCGCCGCCGAACAGCTCGAGAACGCCGGACGGGACCGAGAGGCCGCAGAATTGCGACGCTCGATGTCCGATTTTGACCGAGCGGCACTGCTCTTCGAGAACGCGGGCGACCTGCACTTTGCAGCCGAAATGTATGAAGCGGCCAAGTCCTGGACGGAGGCCGCGCGCGCCTTTGCCGCGCTCGAGGAATGGGCAGACGCGGAGCGCTGCTACGCGCAAGCGGGCGATCATGATG
>JAQBEG010000408.1:0-4701 GCA_032123985.1 Deltaproteobacteria bacterium | reverse complement strand
GAATTCGCCGCGCATTCGCGCTCGCGTGTCCTGCGGCGGCTCAGTCTTCGCCGCATCGACCTCCTCGTCGGTGAACAGACGGTCTACGGCGCCCTTCCGCTCGAGCAGGTAGTAGAGGCTTCTCTCACGGCGAATATCGTGATATTGCAGATCGAGCATGAGGACGCGAGGATCGGTCCAGGTCGTTTCGTGTTTGTCGACCCAGGACTGAATCAGCTTTCGCTTGATCACCCAATCAACCTGTCGGTCGAGCTTGTTCGGATCCGTATCGAGGCAGTCGAGCACGTACTGCCACATATGGACAGCCTTCTTGTGGTCATCCGAAACGGGGTACTGCTCGATGTATTTCTGAGCCATCTCGCAGTACTCACGCTGAATCTCGATCGGCGAATATTCACGACCATTGTCGAGACGCAGACGTCGCTTGCAAGTCGCGTCATAGGTAATGTCCTTGATCGCCTTGACCGGATTGCGAAGCGTGAAGTCCTTGTTGATGTAATTGTCCTCGATCATCTGGAGGACAACGGAACAGGTTCCGACTTTGATGAAATTCGTGTACTCGCTCATGTTCGAGTCACCGACGATCACATGTAATCGCCGATATTTCTCGCGATCTGCGTGTGGCTCATCGCGAGTATTGATGATCGAGCGATCGTTGGTCGTCGTTCCCGAGATCTTCTGATAGATGTGCTGCGCGCGCTGACTCACGCAGTAGTGGATGCCATCTTGCGTTTGAAAGACTTTGCCCGCGCCGGTATAGATCTGCCGAGTCACGAGGAACGGGATCAGCTGTTCTGCGAGATAGTAGAAATCGACGTCGCGATCGACGAGGTAGTTCTCGTGGCAGCCATAGCTATTGCCAACGAAGTCGGTGTTATTCTTGAAGATCGAGAGTTTCCCAGGGATACGCTCTTCGCGAATTTTTTCCTCTGCGTAGATCTGAAGATCTTCGAGGATCCGCTCACCAGCCTTGTCGTAGATGATGAGTTGGCCGGGCGCGGCGCATTCCGGAGTGGCGTACTCGGGATGGCAGCCGGTGTCTTGATAGAAGCGCGCGCCATTCTCGAGAAAGACGTTGAGGAAATGTTCGGTGGTGATCAGCTTCTCGAAAAGAAAGCGAATAGCCTTCTCGACGGGCAGAGTCTTGCGGCCCTCGGGCGTGAAGATGATTCCATATTCGGTCTCGATGCCATAAATGCGCTTTTGCACAAAGCCGCCTGACCGCTTCTGCGACGCTTCCGAGGACGCAAGATGCGTTCCCTAGGCGTCCAGCATACCTTGAACTTCTTCGGTAGAAAGGCGGCAGAACTTGCGACCCGTTCGATTTCGATCCAGCAGACACACTTCGAGGCTGGCTGCGCTCAATTCAGAACCACGTTCTGCTCCGGTATTGAGTGCACGTCGTCCGAGCTTGGCCGCTTCCCCCGCGGGCATTCCCTCGCGGTAGTCCGCCTTCAGAACGGATTCAACGTCCTCGACGTTGCCGCCGATCGCGCAATAGCCTGGATGATCGCTGATAAAGCCATCGTACTTGACGCGATAGAGCGAATTATTCTTGTGATCGTCGTACCGATCATCACCGACCTCGGCCACGATGATTTCGATCTCGAGCGGTTTGTTCTCACGCGTGAAGACGTCGCCCATCACCTGGGAGAATGCGTTCGCGAGGCCTCTTCCACGTACGTCCTCGCGACTGTACGCGTATCCCTTGGTATCCGCGAAGCGTACACCGACCTTTCGAAGCTGGTCAAACTCGCTGAATTTCCCAACACCGGCGAAGGCGATTCGATCATAGATCTCCCCGACCTTCGAAAGGCTCGTCGCATTCTCGGCCATCATCAAAATACCGGTCTGATGTTCGAGCGCGACGATCGACTTGCCTCGCGAGATGCCCTTGCGGGCAAACTCGGCCTTGTCGGCCATGACTTGTTCAGGAGAAACGTAGAAGGGCATCGACATTAGAGATTTCCTCCGGCGGCACGAGCCTCCAGAATACTGCGATAGCAAGCCGCGATTTCTTCATCATTCGCGTCCGTCTGGCCCACATTCGTACAGACCTTGATTACGGGAAAGATTCCCCGTTCGAGATCGACTCCACCGGTCGCGCGATCCTCGTCGGCTGCAGCAGTCAACGCCTCCACCGCGATACGAACTGCATCGTCGCGCCCGAGACTTGCATTCCAGCCATGTTTGAGCGATTCGCGAGCGTAGAGTCCGCCCGACCCAGTCGCATCGAATTCTGTTTCTTCATAGCGACCTCCCGTGATATCAAATTTCCACAGACGTCCGTTTTTGCGACGCGTGTCGTAGCCCGCAAAGAGCGGCACCACCGCGAGGCCCTGCATCGCGGCCGGCAGATTCGCTCGAATCATCTGTGAAAGCTTGTTGGCCTTGCCCTCGAGTTCAAGAGACTCGCCCTCGATCTTCTCATAGTGCTCTAGTTCGACCGACAAGATGCGCGCCATCTCGATGCACGGCCCAGCCGCGCCCGAGATCGCCATCACTGAATGTGGATCGGTCGCGAAGACCTTGACCACATCTCGCGAGGCCACTGAATGGCCGGCAGTCGCGAGCCGATCGCCGGCGACGAGGACCCCGTCGCTAAAGCGCATGGCAAGCACGGTCGTCCCGTGAGGCACCAGATTGTTGGCGATCGCTCCCCAGGACGACAGATCCGGAAGAAGATGCCGTTGCTCGAGCTGAAGTAGCTCGAAAAAACTTGAACCGTCGTAGTCGCCTCGAAGCGGCACTGTTCCCCCCTCAGAAAACAATCGAAGACTCGAATGGAAGACGCTCGTTGCCGCCTATTCTACTCGCCGCCGCGCTGAACGTAATTCTTGACGAATTCTTCGGCGTTCTCTTCTAGCACGGAATCGATCTCGTCGAGGAGTTCGTCCATCTCCTCTTTGAGTTCCTCGGCCTTGTCGGCGAGTTTCTGACCGCCCTCGCCCTTCTCGCCTTCTCCGTCGTCACCGCCGCCACCCTTGCTCTTCTGCTTCTGTTCGCCAGCAGCCATATAGAGCGGGATCGGATCGGCTTCGTCGTCCACGCCCGTGCGCTTCAAATCTTTGATGAATGTCGCCATCGTGTTGTCCTCCCGGCTGATCTAGACGTTACCACCGATCGAAATCATCGATCGAGCGCCCGCGTCAAGACCCCATGTTCTCGAGGAGCGCCGCAGCAGTGTCTGACCGCTCCAACAGTTCCTCGACGAATTCACTCGTGCCCTTCAGGGGCTCCGCCATCATGACTCGTTTGATCGACTCGTCTTCGAGTCCGAACGATATCGAGTCCCAATTCACGCCGAACACCTCACCCGGGTATCGGCGCAGACATTCACCACGGAAGAATGCGCGCGTATCCCTCGGCGGATTGTACACGGCGTGCTGAATCTCTTCGTCCGTCACGATCCGCTCGACCTTGCCTTGACGCTCCAGCAGATAGTAGAGGCCTTTGTCAGGTCGTGAGTCGTGATATTGGAGATCGAGCATCTGAACCTGTGAATCGCGCCAATCGAGGTTCTTTCGAATCATGTAGCTCTCGATCAGTCGCTTCTTGATCACCCAGTCGATCCTACCGTCCAGTTCCATCGGGTCGCGCCCCAGCGCCTCGATCACATCCTGCCATTTCTGCAGAACGTCTTTCTGGACCGGATCGAGAGAACGCGAGGACGTATATGCGAGGGCCATCTCCAGGAAGTCCCCTTGGATCTCGAGTGCCGTGCGCGCGCTGCCGTCGTCCATCGTCAGCTCGTGCCGGAGAGAGAGATCGTGTGAGACCTCGCGAATCGTGCGGACCGGATCACGCAACGTGAGGTCCTTCGAGATGGCGCCGTCTTCGATCATTGAGAGGATCAGAGCGGTCACACCATTGCGGAGATAGATCGTAAACTCCGACATATTGGAATCGCCAACTATGACGTGCAGTCTCCGGTATTTTTCTCGGTCCGCGTGAGGTTCGTCGCGCGTATTCACGATCGGTCGTTTAACCATCGTATCCAGCGCGACTTCGGTCTCGAAGAAATCGGCACGCTGAGAGATTTGATAGTCGCACGGATGATTACGGCTCTCGCTTCCGACCTTGCCCGCCCCGCACCAGATTTGGCGAGTCGAGAAGAATGGCAAGAGCGGCTCGACGATCTTTTTGAAGGGCGTTCGCCGATCCATCAAATAGTTCTCGTGACAACCGTAACTATTGCCCTTGCGGTCGCTGTTGTTCTTGTAGATCAACATCTGCGCACCCTCCGGCAGCAGATTATTGGCTTCGCGGCGGCTGATCTCGATCACGCGCTCGCCGGCCTTCTCGTGGATGACGAGATCACGCGCATTCGTCACTTCCGGACTCGAATATTCCGGATGGGCGTGATCCACGTAGTAGCGTGCACCGTTGATCAGAGTCTTGTTGCGGGCAATGTTCTCTTGTTGGTTGGGCGTATACTTCTCGCCCTCAACCTGAAATCCGCGTGCGTCGGCCAGTGGATTCTCCTGGTCATAGTCCCACAGGATGTTCCCGTCCGGGTCTTCACGGTAAGCGTTGACGATCAGGACACAAGACGAGATAGGATCGAAATCGGGGTCGTTCTTGACCATGATCGCGAATTCGATCTCGGTACCCATTACCTTGGGAATTGCCATCTCGTCTCCGCGGATCTCCCCCGTACACGCCGGCCGAGGGCCAGCGCTCGCCGACCTGGACTAGAGG
>JAQBEG010000407.1:0-4295 GCA_032123985.1 Deltaproteobacteria bacterium | reverse complement strand
ATCCCGTGGTCAGACTAACTGTCTCGGTGAGCGCATAGTTGATACCGATTCCGACGTTCCAGGCAAAATCGATCGGGTCATCATCACCCGAGACCACGTTCGACGTGCCGTCGATATCGAGCGCGCTGAAGCCGACTCCAGCGCCGACATAGAGGCTCGCGGGCTCTAGCCAGCGACGGATCGCGGGCTGTCGGCCAAGACCAAAGGTGTACTGAATCGGTCGATAGGCTGCGATCAGCGGAATATCGACCCAGCTGTTGATGAAAAATGTCGTCGCTTTGTAATCGGTGAAAAAATCCTCGCCGCTAGCGACGGTTCGAAACTCGTATTCGCGAAGTCCGGCTGCCTCGGCTTCAAACCGCACCGGCCAATCGGGTAGACGAACATCGAGTAGCCATTCGCGAGGGACCAGCTCGCCCATCGGGACTTCGAGTCCAATGGCGAGATCGAGAAGTGGCGACGAATCGTTGTCGGATCCAGACAATCCCACCACCGTCGGCGGATCGCCCAGATGGCCATCCGTATCAACGCTTGCAGTCGAAATACCGAGGCCCGGGGCCACGTAGATTTTCCAGTCCGCCGAGGTGTGGCTCGACGCCAACAAGATGACCGTCAGAATGCCGATGCCGACACCAATCGATCCCAACCGCTTGCAGCCCCCCACCTACTCGCCCCCTCGAGCCTCCATCGAGCCGTGGTGACTCGGTGCATACGAAGCTCTGGGACGTATCGGCTCGTGCGAGGGGTCGGCTTGATGATCGATGTCACACTTCTGAAGAAACCGAAAACTGTGTGATTTTCAACCCGAATGTGGGAGGGTCGAATCGGCTTCGGAGATCGGTGCTGCGCGCAATGTGCGGTACGCGAGAGAGGTCCGTGCAACGACCGTGACGATCAGGACGCAGATCCAGATCGTCGTCGACACCCCGAGATGATTCGGAAAGAGAAGAAAAATGCTGTAGGCGATTCCCGTCTCTCCACCCTCAGCGAGTCCGGCTCCTAGCCGAAGTCCGCGATTGTCTTGCGACGGGATTTCCTGTTTGGCTTCTTGCATGCCCAGGGCCAGCGCCGTCGAGATGCACAGGATGTAGAGGAAGAGTATCCCCATCCACTGAGCCTGAAATTCGGGAGCGGCGATCGCGAACCCGAGCACCATCGCTCCATACGCAGCCATATCGAGCATGATGTCGAAATAGGCGCCGAAATCGCTCGCCTGACCGGACTCCCGGGCATAGACGCCATCAGTCCCGTCCGCGAGCCGCGACAGCCACCAGAGCGCGAGAGCCAACCACCAGAACTGCAGCGCAACCGCCATGCTCGCAAAGACGGCGATCATGAAACCAAAACCGGTCACGTGATTCGGTGTCCATCCGCGACGACCGTAGAACGCCACGATCGGACCCACGAATCGCGGCAGCAGGGCGCGAAAAGCGTTGTCGATCATTTCGCGAGTCTACCATCAGGGTTGCGACAAGCCTTCCGGGGCCGACGCAGAAGGGCGTATGCATCGGACATGGCGAGCGCGACTCGAGCGGCCGAGAGCAGGCCTGGGCTTTTCAATCAATGATCGATCGTCGCCGCGAGCAGGCGTTCGAGCCGGGCCGCTTCGCGACGAAGGTGAACGGATTTTCCACCGCTGACGTACACGAGGCCGCGCTTGGCGCCCTTCGGCTTCTTCACGTTCTTGATCGGAACGACATGCACCTCTGCACGTCCGGCGTTCTTTTGCTTCGAGAAATGGACAGCTAGCTCGCAGGCGTCGAGCACGGACTCGGGCGGCGGGTCATCGCGACCCTCGGTCCGCAATATCACGTGGCTCCCGGGGGCTCCGTCGAGATGGAAGAAAAGGTCCTTTCCCCGAGCAAGGCGGGTCGTAAGGAGGTCGTTGCCCTCATCGCTGCGGCCGACCCAGATCTCGAGTCCATCCTCACTCCGGTAGCGCCGTGGGTGGAGCTTGCGCGGCTTGTCTCGATAGACCGCGGGCAGCGACGATTGTTCGGGCATGGCCTTGTTCATCGCGACGGAGGATTTGTGAGCGTGACGCGCCAGCAACCGGGCGACGAAGTCCCGCGCAAGAATCTCGTCGAGCGTCTCGGTCTCTCGCACCTCGACTTCGAGCGCTCTGAACGAGCTGAGATTTTTACGAGCGGATTCGATCTGTCCGCCGGCCTTCGTGAGTCTTCGGAGTAGCTTTTGATAGCGCTTGAAGATGGCTTTCAAATTCTCTTTGGGCGAAAGCCTGGGATCGAGGTGGATCTCGACGGGTTCGCCACTCTCGAAATCCTCGGCCGTCATCATGGACTCGCCCGGCACGACCCGCGACAAATTGACCTTCAATAACTCGCCCTGGCGTTGCAGCGTGTTGGCTTCTTCGGCCTCGGCGAGTTCGGCCTCGATTCGCTCGACACGTCGGGACGCCGATTTGCACTCCTTCTTGAGCGCGGCCAGTAGCCGGCGTCGATCGTTTCCTGCCGCGCTTTCCTCGATCTGTCCCTCGTAATGCGCTCCAATCTCTTCCAGCAGCGCAATGCCCGAAGCGGACTCGAATCGATTCTCTCCAGTCCGGGGCGCTTCACCAGCAGGGTCGAGATAGGGCTCGCCCAGAGTGAGCTCGCCACGCGTCTCGGCAAGCGGCCGAAGTGCCTGCACGAGATGCTCGCGAGCATCGAGCAGATAGAGATTGCTACGCCGCCCAAAGATCGACAGCAACAACACGAACTCACCATCTCGCGCCGAGAATCGAAGTGCCAGCTGACGATCGTGGCCGCGAAGGGATGCCGACTCGAGGCGTGCGCGAGAGAGATGGGCGCGGAGGAATGCGCTGAAGGCTGGCATCTGCGCGGGTGCCTTCGGCATTCGCTCGAGCAGGGCGATGTGGGCAACGTCGGGCCGGGCATCGATGCCGACGACGCGTTTGCGCTTCGCGTCCTCGTCTCGGAAAGAGTCGCGGAGAGAGTCGCGACGATAGATGGAGAATGCGATCCGTCCGCGATCCGGCTCGATCCAACGTTCGACCCGACCTCCCACGAGATCGTCCGAGAGCGCGCTCGCGACCCGTTCGAGCTCGACCAGACTCAGCATGCAACCTCCGTCGGGCCGAGCGTAGCGTTCCTCCAACCGGGCGATCCATCCAGGCTGGCGCTTTGCATGCTCATTTCTGACAACGGGCGCAGTAATGACTCGAACGTTGCGCGACGACTTTGCGTTTGATGGGCATCCCACAGACCAGACACGGCTCGCCCGTCCGCGCATAGACTTTGCGTTCGTCTTGATATCCGCCATCTGCCCCATCCGGCGCGACGTAGTCACTTATGCTCGAACCACCGGTTTCAATCGAACGCACGAGCACACCACGCAAGCCGGCGGCGATCGCCTCGCACTCGCTTCGCGTCACGCGCTGTGCAGCCCGGCCGGGCCGCACCCGCGCCAGAAAGAGCGCCTCATCCGCGTAGATGTTGCCAACTCCTGCGCAGACCGATTGATCCAGGAGCATCGCCTTGATCGCCACGCGTCTGTGCCGGTTCGCGAGAAAAAGCAGCTCACCCGTCACCCGCAGCGCATCGATCCCCAGGCGGTCTAGACGTGCATTGCGCGCTCCCGGTTCGAGCCACTGGACCTTGCCGAATTTTCGTACATCTCGAAAGAAGACCTTCGGACCGCTTCCCTCCAGTGTCAGTTGCAGGTGCGTATGCTCGTCGGGCTCGAAGCGGAGCTGTGCTTCGGGCGACAGCGATGCACGTGCCGTAGCCGACAGCAATCTCGCACTCGTCGCGTTGCTCGAGAAGAGCTGACCGGTCATGCCGAGATGCATGAGTAGCCGCGCCCCGCCCTCGAGCCCAGCAACGAGGTATTTGCCGGCACGCTCGAGTGACTCGATTCGCCGTCCAACGAGCAGACGGCGAAGCTGATCCGGTGGTGTAATGAAGAAATAGCTCGGCGGCGTTGTCTCGACGCGCTCGATCCGCTGGCCAACCAGCAGGGGGGCAATTTGGAGACGAGTCGTCTCGACTTCGGGAAGCTCGGGCATTGGAGTTCCGGGGCGGTTCTGGGCAGGCGACTCGCGCCGCTGATTTGGTAGCGTGCGTCCTGTGGAACTGCATCCATCGAGCCCACGCGCCAGACCAACCTTCCGCCGCGACGACACAGAGCCGCTCGACGCGGCCTGGCTCGAGCGTAAGGCCATCGAGTACGCCGCCCGCTGGGAATCGACTCGCCAAGGCGTTGCCGAACTCCTCGAACGAAAGGTTCGCGCGCACTGCGACAGAACGAACGAGGCGTCCGAGGCGGCGCTTGCC
>JAQBEG010000406.1:0-4424 GCA_032123985.1 Deltaproteobacteria bacterium | reverse complement strand
CTCAAGACCAGAATGTCGTGAGACGCAGCAGCGCTGCGCTCCAAAGGCGTTTCCGCCATTGACATCGTAATCCCCAGCGTCGTATGGTGAACCAACGCCCCCTGTCTCCGCATGTCCGTTCGCGAGCCACTGTCGTGGAGGATTCCATGTCCTTTCTTCGTCGTGTTCGTCCGACCCGATCTCAGCTCGTAACCGCCCTGGTGGCACTGCTCATCTCGTCCGTATCGAACGCCGCTAGTCCACCATTCTCGATAGAGATCCTTTCGAGCGCTCCCGATCAGGTCAGCGGCGGCGACGCGCTCGTGAGGGTGCAGTTCCCCGACGTCGACTTCCCAGCAAAGTCCACCTTGCTCCTCAACGGCACGGACGTGACCGCAGCGCTCGGCCCGGTGCCGGAGGGCGCCGCCCTTCAGGGCGTCGTATCGGGCTTCGCGCTCGGCGAGAACCTGCTCGAGCTGAAGCCGAACCCGAACTCGAGCGCGGTGCTGGCGTCGCTCATCGTCCAGGATCATCCACTCCAGGGCCCCATCTTCTCCGGTCCGCAGCAGCAGCCCTTCGTCTGCACCACCGCGCGCACCGGGCTCGGGCAGCCGCTCGTCGACAACCAGGACGCCATCGGCATTCCGGTCGCGCTCGAGGACGAAAACGGAAACTACCCGAGCGATGGACGTGGCTATCCGACGGCCGCGGCCGAGATCGTCGGCTGGAGCAAGGACTGCGCCGGCGAACGTCACATCGACTATGTGTATCGCACGACGGGCGGAAGCTTCCAGCCGCTCGCCGACCCGAGCGGCCCGCTCCCGTCGGACGTGGCGATGACCACTACGCTCGACGGAGAGACCGTCCCCTACATCGTGCGCTGGGAGCGGGGCACCAACAACCGCTTCATCTACAGCGTCGCGATGCTCGCGCCCACGACCGAGACCGATCCGACCGCACCCGACGATTCGCTCTGGAACGGGCGCCTCGTCTTCAGCCTCCAGGGCGGTGTGGCGATCGGGCGGACACAGGGTTCGGCCAGCACGAGCGCCAGGCTTCTGGACGATGTCCTGAAGCTGGGCTACGCGGTGGTCAACTCGACCGGCCTGCGGACCAACACGCACTATAACCTCGAGCTCGGCGGCGAGACGGCGCTGATGCTGAAGGAGCACTTCATCGAGGACCACGGTGTTCCGCTCTACACGGTGGGTGTCGGCGGCTCCGGCGGCGCCATCCAGCAGTACGTCTACGCGCAGAATCATCCCGGTCTCATCGACGCCGCAATCCCGCAGTACTCGTACTCGGACATGATCACCCAGACGGTCCATGTCGGGGACTGCGAGCTGCTCGAGCATTACTTCGATGCGACCGATCGCTTTAACCCGAAGTGGCAGGACGTGCTCAACCGCCGCGCCGTGCAGGGCCTGAATGCGAGCCGCAGCCCCATCAACATGAGTGCCGGTGAGGCGGGCCAGTGGAACCTTATCTACTTCCTGTACGGCTTGCTGGGCCTGAACGCCCCGGTGCCCGAAGCGCCGCCGACGCCGGCCATCACCGAGTGCCGTCGGGCCTGGTTCGGGCTCACGCCGCTCGTGTTCAACCCGACCTTCGAAGACACTTCCGACATCGACAAGCTCGCCCAGGGCACGGACGGCGTGGAGTGGACCCACGCCGGCGACCTCGTGAACATCTACGGCGTCGACGAGACCGGCTTCGCGCGCACGCCTTGGGGTAACGCGGGAGTCCAGTACGGGCTGCAAGCGCTCACGAACGGCACGATCACTCCTGCAGAGTTCCTCGGCCTGAATGCCCAGGTGGGCAGCTGGAAGCAGACTGCGGACATTGTGCCCGAGGGCTTCCCGTACGTCGGGGACTTCAGCCCGGCGACGTTCGACCCGTGGAGCGCGCGCAACATCAGTCTGAGCCCCGACGGCGGCGTCACTCCCGCGCCGCGCCGGAGCGCCGACCTCGCTGCGGTCAACGCGGCCTACGAGAGCGGCATGCGCTTCGACGGCGACATCGACATCCCGGTGATCGACTGGCGGCACTACCTCGAGGAAGAGCTCGACATGCACCACAGCCATCAGTCCTTCGCCACCCGCCGCCGGCTCGAGCTCGCGCGCGGAAACGCCGACAACCAGGTGATCTGGTTCACTGACGCGCGTCCCTTCGTGGCCTTCGATCAGACTCCCGAGGCCTTCGAGGTAATCGACGAGTGGATGGCGAACCTGCGCGCAAACCCGGAGGAGGGCGTGGCAGGAAACCGTCCGCCGCGCGCTGTGGACCGCTGCTTCACGACCGCCGGCACAGAGATCGCGGCCGGCGACGACGTCTGGAACGGCATCCTCGACGCGGAGCCGGCCGGTACGTGCACGGAGCAGTTCCAGATCCACCGCAGTTCCCGCATCGTCGCGGGCGGCCCCATTGAGGGCGGCATCTTCCAGTGTGGGCTCAAGAGCGTCGCCCAGGCCATTTCGGACGGGGACTACGGCTCGTGGACGCCGAGCACGGCCGAGCAGGCGCGCCTGAACGAAATTTTCCCGGACGGCGTGTGCGACTGGAGCCAGGACGACGTCGGTCGACCGGCGCCCTGATCCAAAGGGGACGGCGTCGGGTGGACATTGACCGGGTCGATAGAGTGGGCGGATTCAATCGTTCGTGGCAACGCTGTAGTGTTTCAGAGAACCTAGGTAGTCGTCAAGAGCTTCGGCAGGCGTCTTCCAACCTAAGGTTTTTCGAGGTCGGCTGTTGAGGGCAGTAGCGACCGCGACAAGATCATCGGCCGTGTGTTCGGAGAGGTCGGTGCCTTTTGGGAAGTACTGCCTCAATAACCCATTTGTGTTTTCGTTCGTGCCGCGCTGCCACGGGCTGTGTGGGTTGCAGAAGTAGATCGCGAGGCCGGTGTCGACGCGAAGCTGTACGTGCTGTGTCATCTCCGCACCCTGGTCCCATGTGAGCGACCTGCGAAGCTGCTCCGGCAATGTCTCGATCGACGCAGCAATCGCGTCTCGTACTGCCTCGGCACCATGGCCAGCGAGTGCCGGACCGTTCTTCGTTCGCGCTTCACCGTATCGGTCCATACGGGGTAGGTGCAGAAGCATCGTGAATCGCGTAGTCCGCTCGACTAGCGTGCCGATGGCGGAACTGCCCAGTCCGATGATGAGGTCGCCTTCCCAATGCCCGGGAACGGCTCGATCGTCTGCCTCGGCCGGGCGCTCGCTGATCATGATTTCCGGACGAATGAACTTCTTGCCCCGTCCGCGAGTTCGAGCTCTTGGAACACGCAGTACGCGCCCGGTCCGCAGACACGCCGTCAGCTCTCGCCGCAGTGCACCGCGTCCCTGAACGTAAAGCGCTTGGTAGATGGCTTCGTGCGATATCCGCATTGACTCGTCATCGGGAAAGTCGACCCGAAGTCTGTTTGCGATCTGTTCGGGACTCCAGGAGGCAGCCCATCGTCGTTTTTGGCGAGGGCCGTGCCGCCGCCCATTCCAGTGAACCTGTGGTCCTGGTACTGCCCTGCCATCTGGCGCGGCAATCATGCCACCAAGACGATCCTGAACGTATCGCCTCAGGTTGTCGTTCGCAGCAAGCCTCGCGACCTTCGGGCGACACGCACGCTGGTCGGCGTGCCACTGGGCCGCTGTGGCTCGATAGTCCAGGTTCCCGCTTCGAGTCGCAGCATTGCGCCGCAGTTCGCGCGAGATCGTCGACGGGGATCGTCCGAGCCGGCGCGCGATCTCACGCACTCCGCAGCTGCGGGCATGAAGGAGCGCGATTTCTTCTCGCTCGACAAACGATAGGTAGCGCCCCGATACGGGGCAAAAGGTGAGCGGTGCCATGCCTCCACTCTCGCGAAACCATCGGGTTCCGACAGCTGGAGACACGCCAGCATTTACGCCAGCTTCCTCGCTCGTTAGCCCTCGGGAAACGCCTTCCCAGAACTGTTGACGATGCGTCCGCCGGCTAGCCGGCGGACGACCAGGTGAACGCATCGGTGGACGTAACGCACGGTCTGATCGTCGGCGCTTGTTCTTCGCCATCGCAACTCCCCAATCGTGAGATGTTGCGACGACCCCTTGAACCCAAGCAGTTCACGAGCGATGAATACCAACGATTCTTGAAAGGACATCAGCTTCTCAGCAGCATGAGTGCAGTTGGGAGCTGCGCGGACAATGCTGCTGCGGAGGGCTTCTTCGGCATGCTCAAACGCGAACGTGTCAATCGCCGGCGATACAGTACTCGTGCCGAAGCCCGAGCAGATGTCTTCGATTACATCGAACGGTTCCACAATCCAAGAAGAGCGAGAAGAACTGAGCAAAGAGAGAAAAAGGAAGTAGGCTTAACTCAATCGTCCGTGAAAACGGGTTAGAACCCGTTCCCGAGTACCGCTTCTAGAGAGTCCCCGTGATCGAAGCCGAAGGCGAGAGACAAGACCTTGTCCC
>JAQBEG010000405.1:0-3164 GCA_032123985.1 Deltaproteobacteria bacterium | reverse complement strand
GCTCAATGAAGGCGTCCGAATCGATCCGGGGGCGCGAGAAGCGCACGGGATCAGTGAAGAGGACTGTGCACGCTACGGCATCGTTCCGATGGTTGCGTGTTCACTCTTCAACCAGGCGTGTATGCAGGCGGACATTATCGTCGCCCACAATCTTTCCTTCGATGTGTCGATCATCAAGACGGCGCTCCATCGCCTCGGAAACAAGCCGCATCGAATGGACGGTCGACAAATGGTCTGTACGAAGGAAACCTCGACGGACGTGCTGAAGCTGCCCGGCAAGTACGGATACAAGTGGCCGACTCTTGCCGAGGCCTATCAGCATTACACAGGGCAGGAGATCGAAGGGGCGCATGACGCGCTCGTCGATGCCGAAGCCTGCCTGGCGGTGTTTCGTGGATTGGTTCAAGAAGGCGTCGTCGAACTGATCGGCCACTGAGCGAGAACCTTCATCACTCGATCTTCCTGACTTCGTCGACTTCGTAGAAAGCCTCTGTCGGCAGATCCTCGTCAGCCCAACGCTCGAGTCGAGAGATCATCGCCTCGAGATTCCCGTCGAGCGCGGCGAGTACCCGCGCGTGTCGCGGAAGGTCTTGTACATACGTTCCTCGCAGGGCCAGGCACGCATCGGAGAGTCGCGCGTCGGAAGCCACGCGTTCGGCCGAAAGCGCGCGCAAGGGCAGGGCAGCCAGTTCTTCGCGAACCCGTGTCTCGGCTTGCACGCGGCGAACCAATCGATCGTCCGGATCTTGCATCAGTAGAAGTCGATCGCGAAATGCTTCGATCACTTCGGCGATGGCCCGCCGGTCTTCGATCGCCGCCCGCACACGAGCAGCATCGGGTAGCGTCCCAGTCGATTCCGGAGCGACGCGTTCGAAAAAACGGATGGAGGCTTGCTGACCGATGAACTGCGCGACGCTCTCGTTGAAAACGACCTCATTCTTCATAAAGGCCGTCGAATGTACGAGTTCATGAAGCAGCGTCTCGACGAGCCCCGCAGCGCCTCTCTCCAGCATGGGCGACGTCACCGGATCGTCGAGCCAGCCCAGAGTCGAGTACGCTGTAATCGGGCTCACGCAAACGTCGAAGCCCTCTTTGTCTCGCATGCGTTCGGCCTCGGACTCGGCTCGACTCTGATCGAAGTAGCCCTTGTATGGGAGGTCGCCGACAAGCGGAAACCAATACGGCACCGCATCGAGCGAGCCCGGCCGGGTTCGCACGAGCGTGGTGACCACCCGATCGCCGGGCCACTCGACGAAGCTGGTGTATTGACCGTCGACGTGCAGACCAAGCTCGGCTGCAAAGCGTCGCACCGATTCAACGAGCCGAAGCAATTCGCGCGTCCGTTCGGGATGAGCAGCATCGTCGATCGCCTCGCCGATCGGCTGTCGCAGCCAGAGAAGCTTCAATTGGCCCGACGCGAGATGGCTGTAGTAGCAGCCATTCGTGCACAGGCAGAGCAGGACCAGGGCCACAGCAAAGGGACGATGCATGGCGGATGAGTATCGACGTTTCTGGATCGCGTCGAACGACGCTGTCGAAAGGGAGCTTCTGCTCGCGGAGGCCTTCGAGGCGGGCGCCGAGGGAGCGGAGGAAAGGGAGGCTGAGGGGCGCTTCCAGGCCTGCATCTACGCGAATTCCGACCGCATCGAGGACATTCGGGCGATCGTGAGCGAGGCGGCGGCGACGGCGACCGAGATCGGGTCGGCGGAGGCTTTGCCCGATGTCGATTGGAGCGAGGCATGGAAGGAGGGTCTCGAGGCGCTTCGCATCTCGTCCCGACTGCTCGTGCGCCCGCCCTTCATCGATGTCGAACTCGAGCCGGGCCAACATGAGATCGTGATCGATCCCGGACAGGCGTTCGGGACGGGCGACCATGCTTCGACTCGTCTCTGCCTGGAGTGGATCGATGCGCTGATGTTCGAAGCTGAAGCCAGGGGACCGATCGATCGAGTGCTCGACGTCGGCACCGGGAGCGGCGTGCTCGCGCTGGCCGCGGTCGCGCTCGGCGCCGAAAGCGCGGTCGGTTTCGATCTCGATCCGGTTGCGATCGAAGCGGCTCGGGAAGCGGCGCGCAAAAATGAATTCGCGGCGCGTGTGCGTTTCTTTACAGGACCCATCGCAGCGCTCGGCAAGCCGAGCGAGACATACCCGCTCGTGCTAGCGAATCTGCTGAAAAGTGAGATGCTGCCGATCGCGTCCGAACTAGCGCGGCGCGTGGATCGGTCGGGATGGCTCGTGCTCGCCGGGCTGCTCGAGGAGGACGTCGCCGAGGTTCGAGATCGGTTCGCACGTGAGGGACTCCGCGTGGTCGGCCGTCGCAGCTTGGAGGACTCGATCGGTGTCTGGGTAGGACTCTGTCTTTCATTCGAATGACCAGAGCGAATCGTTCCGAATTCAGTTTTCAAGAGTTGCCTTCCCTCGACAGCCAGTCTTGATAGATTTCTTGCAGAATGGCCTCGAGCGAAATCTTGGGCTGCCAATCGGTTGCGGATCGTAGCCGCGAGGCATCGCCGACGAGCCAATCGGTTTCCCGCCAACGCTCGGGGTCTCGTTCGATCTGCGGCTCGATGCCGGCGATCGCGATCAGACGATCGAGGATTTCCTGGATTGTCGTCGAGCTTCCGCTCGCAATGTTGTAGGTGTCCGCTGGGACCTTGGGGTCGAGCAGGGCAAGGTAGGCGTCGATGACATCGTCGACATGCAGGAAATCACGCACCGATTCGAGATTGCCGACCCGCATGACGGGCTCTTGCAGACCGAGCCGAATCCGGGCGACCTGCCTCGCGAAGTTGGAAACGACGAAGATATCGGACTGACCCGCACCGGTGTGATTGAAGGCGCGTACGCAGACGACATCGAGACCGTTCGCGGCCGCGACCTTTCCGAGGAGCTCGGCCGCCGCCTTGGTTCGCGCATAGGGCGAGCGGGGCCGAAGCGGGATGGTCTCGTCGAGCGCTCGTGCGCTGGATGTGGTGGCCGCGTATTGGTCGGCCGATCCGATCAGGAGAACCCTCGCCGCCGGGCAGTGGGTGCGAACGGCCGAGAGGAGCGTGCGCGTCCCGATGAAGTTCTGTCGGTAACAGAGATGTGGTTCGAGCCAGGAACGCGCGACGCTGCTCAGCGCGGCGAGATGGACGACCGCATCGGGCGCATGGATCTCGAGG
>JAQBEG010000404.1:0-5737 GCA_032123985.1 Deltaproteobacteria bacterium | reverse complement strand
CGGCCGTTTTGGGTCACATCGTCCCTATTCATGCCTGACGGTCATCATTGATTCTCAATGCCAGCGCCCGGGACGAGGTGTTGGACGCCTGAAGGCCGAGAACGATCCGGCTGCAGTCGGGAGCAGCGAAACCCGGTAGCTGCGACATCGGTCACCGGGCAGTCCCGACGATGAGACCGGACAGTCTTCGCTCCAGTAGCGGCTCCCCATCGGACAGTGGTTTGGGCGTTGCTCGCCAATGGGCGGGTTGAGAGTGGTCAAGGCATCCGAGATGATGATGTCTTCCGACTCGAAACGGTGCAGATAACAAAACTCGAGTCGTTGGGTGTGTGTCCTCAGTTCATCGAGTAGATCCGCGCCACGATTGCTGGCCTGGCACACTATTTCGCAATCCTCGGAAAGCGGAGAGAAAATCTTGTGGTGCGTAATTGGATGCGTCGTCACGAGATCATGAATTCTCTCTGAGCTCCGCCTGCCCAGGGATCTGCGGGGTGGATCGATCGCAGCCGCAGGCTTCGCTCTGTAGCGCACCCGAAACCCATCGAGCTGCATCTTGAAACCGGGCAAGAGCGCTTGGTAGGCTGACTCCATGTCCACGAGCTGCACCACCCTTTCACCGCTGGGGACTTCGACGCCAATCAGATTCGGTAGATAGTTGGGACAATCGGTCAGGGGAGTCGGTTTGAGCAAAAGCGGGTTCCCCGAGACGCTGCCACGCGAATCCAATACGTTGCGTCTAAACTCCTTGCCTAAAACGATCAGTCGATGCTTGAACACGAGTCCCAGAAGCGTGTGCATGATCTCTTCGTCTGTATAAGCTCGACTGTCCGCGTCTCCAGGGGTGAGGCGCACGCCGAAATGGCTCGGCAAGGCTTCGGTCTCGTAGAGTTCACAAAATTCGGGCGACGCGTTTCGAATTCGAATCGGTCGGGTTCGCGACCGGACATCCGCCTTGACCGAACGCGGCACGAGAATCAGCCCGAGTCCAATGAGCAGCGATGTGACAATCAGGTCGTCGATCTGCCCTATGAGCGGAATGAAGTCAGGTATGAGATCGAAGGGCAAGAAGAGGTAGCCGATGCCCGCAGCGATCAACCATTTGGAGACACGTGGCACACGCGGGTCTCGCAGAATCGCCCGATAGAAGCGAAATTCCCGTTGGATTCGCTTAATCGTCCTTCGCTTGATAGTCGGTCGTGTCGGCTCCATGCGATTCTCGATTGCATCGATGCTGCCTCTGACCTCTTGGTATCGGCTACCTTCGCTCGTTTCGAATTTTCGGCTTTCACGCCATGGGAGGCAGGGTTGGAATTGTACGCCCGATGGAAATACTTCGAGCACCGAAAATCGAACTATTTTTCGTGGGTCATTTCTGACCCGCGCTCTCCGCCGAAGCAATGCCGTGCGCGCATCGTCGCCGGCATCGTCGGCGGCATAGTCGCCGGCATAGTCTCCGGCATAGTCGCCGGCCACATTCGAGCACAGCGTGTCCGCAACAGTCCGAGCGAGGCTGAAGACACCCGGCCAGCAAGCGTTCGACAAAGCCGCTCCCGACCCAATGGGCTCGTTTGAAAACCCGATCAGCATGAGTATTCCAATACATATGCGCTGCCTTAGGTGCCGCCGCTTCGCTGGATTTTTTCTTTTGGTTCGACATGTCGACACGCTCCTTCGGGTCACAGACCCCGGAATGTGTCTGATGGCTTAGAAGGCCCTGGAGTCCGGATCTTGCTGACGGGTTACAGGGGGGACACGTGAAGGACGACACGTTGTCGCTCGGCACGAATCCGTAGAGGCTGGTCGTCACCGACGCATTGAGCAGGGCGTTTCCACCCGACCCCACAAGCGCCTTTCAACCTGAGCTCTCCGTTAGTCGGACAGGGGGCGCCCAAATTTCGTATCCCTCGCGGTTCAGATGGATGCGATCGGCGAAGTGCACCCGGTCCGACAACTTTGCGCCCCGAAACCGCGGCGGATCACAACTAATGACTCCATGTCCTCGGCAAGGTCATCCCAAAAGCGAATGCTCGAGCTGCCGACGAACAGGATCGCGTCGCGCGGCGGGGGCGATTCGCGATCGGCTCGCTCGAAGGCCGGCCAAGACTGCCGTATTCCCGAGAGCGACACCATTCCAGCGGATCGAGGTCTACTGCTCGACCGACGAGACGACTAGACTCCACGGTCGACACATTTCGCAGGGCCGAACAGCTTTGCGATGGGAGATCATCCAATGAGTAATTCAACGACCCACTTCGCCGCCATGCGCGATGCCACGCGAGACGACTACCAGATCATCGGGCGCCACGCGTTCCAGTTCATCAAAGCATTGCCCGACCGAGTGCTGACACATTTGAAGCTACTCGCCGGCGATACCGGCGGCTACGCCGTCGATCGGCTGACGCATAGCCTGCAAACGGCGACGCGCGCCCAACGAGACGGGCGCGATGACGAATACGTGGTGTGTGCACTCATCCATGACATCGGGGACACGATCGCCCCGATCAACCACTCAGACTTGGCAGCGACCGTCCTCGAGCCCTACGTCTCGGAAAAGAACCACTGGATCGTGAAGCACCATGGGATCTTTCAGGGGTACTACTTCTTTCACCATCTCGGACTCGACAAAAATATGCGCGACCAATTCCGCGACAATATCTGGTGGCGCGACTGCGCCGAGTTCTGTGAGAAATACGATCAAAACAGTTTCGACGCCAGCTACGACACACTGCCACTTGAGGCGTTCGAGCCGGCCGTGCGTTCGGTGTTAGGCATGCCTGTAAGATCGACCTTTACCAACAAAGCGCCGGCGAGTGTTTGAAGTAGCGAAAGGACGAAGCGAATGTTGAAAGAGCTGTTTTCGATGCATGACAAGGTTTGCCTCGTGACTGGGGGGTCGAGTGGCATCGGTTCCTATATCACGCGAGGTTTTCTCGAAGCGGGTGCCGCCCGTGTCTACATCACGTCACGCAAGGCGGGCGCCTGCGAGGCCGCGGCCAAGTCGCTGTCGCAGTATGGGACTTGTGTGGCACTTCCCGGGGATATGGCCTCTCTCGAGGAGATCCAGCGCGTTGCAGCGGAGTTGTCGCAACGAGAAGACCACCTCGATGTTCTCGTCAACAACGCAGGCACAGCCTGGGCAGCGCCGTTTTCGGAATACCCAGAAGCGGGCTGGGACAAAGTGATGGAACTCAATGTCAAAACGCCTTTCTTCCTGACCCAGGCGCTGGCCGGACTCCTCGGCAACGCCGCCACCGCCGAGTCGACGTCGAGCGTGATTAACATCAGTTCGATCGCGGGCTCACTTCCAGCAGGCGACGAGAACTACGCCTACGGCGCGAGCAAAGCGGCGCTTGATCAACTCACGACGAGCTTGGCGCTTCGACTCGCACGCAAGCACATCCGGGTGAACACGATTGCTCCGGGTCGCTTCTATTCGAAGATGACCGAGTACGTGAGTAAGGATGCCGACGCGATCCAGCAGGAGTTCAAAGCGATTCCGCTCGGGCGCTGGGGGGGCGTTGGTGATATCGCGGGCGTCGCCGTGATGCTGGCCAGCCGAGCCGGCGCGTTCATGACTGGCGAGGTCATCGCAGTGGACGGCGGTTTCAAGCTCGTCGCCTGAACCGCCGAGCAGCGGATTCCGACCACTCTCGCTCATCCTGGCTCTCTCTGGCCCTCTGGCTTTGCGCGACTCCCAATCAAGCAACAACAGGAAGGCTGTCCACCATGAGCACATCTGCACCCGCCAGCTCGCCGCCAGAATTCGAAACCATTCACATCGATCGCCGCGGCGAAGTCGACTGGCTCACCCTTAACCTGCCGGAGTCGCTGAACGCCATCAATGAACAAATGGTGACGGACCTTCGCGACTACTACGGCGGCCTCGCCGAAAACGCTCCGGTGCGCATCGTCGTCATGCGCGGCGCCGGTCGGGCATTTTGCGGGCGTCTCCGGGAAGGGGGCGTGGGGGGTACGACACGGATCACGGATGATAGACGGATCTCTCGAGGCTCACGCCTGGCCCCTCGGCAGCGGGTCCCTGTGCGATAATCTCGCACCGCGGAGGGGACCCAATGACCATCATGGAACTCGGTGCGCTCGGGGAGTTCGTCGGTGCGATCGCTGTCGTCGCAACGTTGGCCTATCTCGCAATCCAGATCCGGCAGAACACCCACGCGATGGAGAAGGGCGAACGCCTCGCTCTCGCCCAGGCGTATCAGATGAGGGCGGATGGCCTTCAGGCGATGATGGTCCACGCGGCGGACTCGGAGTATGTCGGCCCGATCATCAGCAAGCTGGTCGAGGCGGGATATCCGGAGGACGTCGCATCGCTGGAGATCCTGACCTCGGATGAGCGTGCGCGTTTTCGGCTTTGGCAGATCGCCCAGCAGACCCACTGGGACAACATGTTCTTCCAGTATCAGCAGGGCTTCCTCGACGACGAGTACTTCTACGACGCCTTCCAGGAGCGGGTGAGACGCCTGGCTCCGATCTGGAAGGAGCTCGACATCGCCGGCGGCCGCGGCAGCTTCAACGCCGAGATCGAGCGCATCGCGCAGGATCGGCAATCCGTCTAGTCAATGTCAATCGAGCGTGACGAAGATGGAGCGCCACGAGCGCCCCTCCACGGCCCGGCTCTTGTGCCCCCGCTCGGTCGTATCCTCGGCCAGCAGGATCTCGCCGGCTTGGAGTACGCGCTCGACATCGCTCACGAAAGCTACAGCTCCGCGACGACGAGCCGGTAGCCAAGATCGATTTCATCGAGCGCCATCAAGTCGCGATGTCGGGCATTCCAAGCGCCGCTCTCGAGGTCGACTGCCAACCTTTCGATTCCCTCCATGTAGTCTTCCGGAGCCATCAGCGCGTAGGTTGAGATGGCGGCTCGAACGGCCGGGTCGAGGTACGCCCTTGGACGCCTCCAGTACGCCCCATGAAAACCATCCGTGCAGTCGTGGGGAATCGGAACAGGGAGAACCTGGCATTTGCCAAACGCTGCGACGACCTCCGGAATCGACACGGCTCGTTTGCGGTCCATCTGCCGCATGCCGCAATCGTATTCGCGAATCAGCCAGAACGTTTCCCAAACATCCGCATCCCAGGTAAGGATCACGATGCGCTTGCGGGCCACCCGACGCAGTTCGGCAAAGCCGAGCTCTCGGTCCTGCCAATGATGGATGGTCAACGTTGCAAGCACCGCATCGACCGAGTCGTCGCGAAGCGGGAGCTGTTCCGCGCACCCGCGAATCGCAGGAGCGGAACCGACCGGGCGCTGGCGGATCATCGTTGGCGATGGCTCTACCGCGTACACAACCCGATCGCGCGGTTCATAGGAACCACCACCCGCGCCAATGTTTGCGACCGACCCGGCATCCCCAAGTGCGGCATTGATTTGCGCTTCGATGCGTGGATCCGGTGCGCGCGATGTCGCATAACCTACACCGATCTTCTCGTACGCGTAGCTCACAGGAAATTCACACCCTCTGGCGCCTGGATTGGTTGAAGACTTCGTCCCGCAACACAGTACTTCGGAATCCGCGAGTGATCGACATGCCGCTGCCAGCTGACCGTGTGTCGCGTGACTCAGCGCCTCCTCGCTTGCTCGGCTCCTTCATTGCCTCGGCTCTTTCATTGATTGGCAATCGAGGTAGAATTTTTGACCGAATCGGAGAACCTATGAACCTCGACCATCTGATCTTGCACGCCAACGACACGGAAGAAAGCGCGCGCTTCTATTCCG
>JAQBEG010000403.1:0-10754 GCA_032123985.1 Deltaproteobacteria bacterium | reverse complement strand
CCAGGAAATCCAGGGCGCGGAGGGACCGGAAATTCGGGGCTATCACAAGCCGATCATGCTGGCGGGCGGGCTCGGCAATGTGCGGCCGATGCATGTCGACAAGCTCGTCACGCCCCCCGGCGCGAAGGTCGTCGTGCTCGGCGGACCGGCCATGCTGATCGGCCTTGGCGGCGGCGCAGCCTCCTCTATGGCAACGGGTACCAGCCATGAGAATCTCGACTTCGCTTCTGTGCAGCGCGGCAATCCGGAGATCGAACGCCGTTGTCAGGAAGTGATCGACCGTTGCACCGCTCTTGGCGACGCGAATCCAATCGTTTCGATCCACGACGTCGGAGCGGGCGGACTGTCCAACGCGATCCCGGAGATTCTCGACCAGAGCCACCGCGGCGGACGCATCGATCTACGAGCCATTCCGAACGCTGAACCGGGAATGTCGCCACTCGAGATCTGGAGCAATGAAGCCCAGGAACGCTACGTCATCACCGTCGCGTCGGAACGAATCAGCGAATTCGAAGCGCTCTGTCGACGCGAACGCTGCCCCTTCGCGATCGTCGGAGAGGCGACCGAGGCGCGACATTTGATCGTCGAGGACTCGCAATTTCCGGGCGACACGATGTCTTCTTCGGCCGATTCAGCTTCCCGTCCGATCGACGTTCCGCTCGCCGTCATCCTCGACAAGCCGCCCAAAATGCATCGCGACGTGAAGCGGGCGGAGAAACCACGCGAGTTGTTCGATTTCGATCAGATCGACCCCAAAGAGGCGGCGCTACGCATCCTTCAACTCCCAACGGTCGGCGACAAGACGTTTCTCATCTCGATCGGCGATCGAACGGTCACGGGCCTGGTCGCGCGTGATCAGATGGTGGGTCCTTGGCAGGTTCCGGTTGCCGATGCCGCGATCACGACGGGCGGCTATTCGACCTTCACCGGTGAAGCGATGGCGATCGGCGAGCGCACGCCGATCGCGTTGTTGAACGCAACCGCCTCGGCCCGCATGGCCGTTGGTGAGGCCCTCATGAACCTCGCCTGTGCGCCAATCCGCGCGCTTTCCGATACCCGTCTCTCTGCGAACTGGATGGCACCCTCGGGCTACGTCGGCGAAGACGCACGGCTTTACGACGCGGTCGAGGCGGTCGGGCTCGAACTATGCCCTGCATTGGGCATCGCGATTCCGGTCGGCAAAGACTCGATGTCGATGCGAACGGTGTGGAGCGAGGATGGCGAGGAAAGAAGCGTGACCTCTCCCCTCTCCTTGATCGTCACCGCGTTCGCACCCGTATCCGATGTCCGACTTGCTCTCACACCCGAGCTGAAACGGGAGGACGAGAGCGCGCTCCTGCTCGTCGACCTGGGCTTTGGCCGCAATCGCCTAGGCGCCTCGGCGCTCGCACAGGTCTATTCGGTGATCGGCAACGAAAGCCCGGACGTCGACGATCCGACAAAGCTCCGCGCAACCTTCGAAACGATCCAGGCACTGATCCGACGCCAATCGCTCCTCGCCTACCACGATCGATCCGACGGCGGTCTGTTCACGACGGTCGTCGAAATGGCCTTCGCCGGTGCGACAGGAATCGAACTCAACCTCGATGATCTAACGGGTTCGACGATCGGCAAGCTCTTCAACGAAGAACTGGGCGCCGTGATCCAGGTCCGATCGAGCGACCTCGAATCCGTTTACGCCGAGTTCGCAGAGGCCGGACTCGCTGAGGCGCTCCACGCCATCGGCCACCTCCGAGCTGACGATCAGATCGTTATTCGCGAAAATGATCAGACCGTCCTCGAAGCTTCACGTGACGAGCTCCGACGGGAGTGGTCTGAAACCACCTGGCGAATGCAACGACTTCGTGACGATCCGACCTGCGCGGACGAGGAACAGGCGGCCCGCTGCGATCTCGACGATCCAGGGCTCAGCGTTTCGATGGACTTCGATCTCGCACCACAGATCGCGATCGCAGGCACCGCTCGCCCCCGGATCGCGATTCTTCGTGAACAAGGCGTCAATGGCCAGGTCGAGATGGCTGCGGCCTTCGATCGAGCCGGATTCGATTCGATCGACGTTCATATGAGCGACCTGATGTCGGGCGAGACTTCGCTCGACACGTTCCAGGGCCTCGTCGCTTGCGGCGGCTTTTCCTACGGCGACGTGTTGGGTGCGGGCGGCGGATGGGCGAAATCGATCCTTTTCCACGATCGCCTGCGGGGCGAGTTCGAAACCTTCTTCCAGAACGAAAGCCGCTTCGCGCTCGGCGTCTGCAACGGTTGTCAGATGCTTTCGCATTTGAAGGCTTTGATCCCGGGCGCGGAGGACTGGCCGCGATTTGTACGCAATCGCTCCGAGCAATTCGAGGCCCGGCTCGCTCAGGTTCGCATCGAAGAGAGCCCGTCGATCCTGCTTCACGAGATGAGCGGGGCGAGACTGCCCATCGCGGTAGCCCACGGCGAAGGACGCGCTCTCTTTAGTGACGAGGGATCGCGTTCGCGTGCGGAAGCGAACGGCCTCGTCGCAGCACGTTTCGTAGACGGGCATGGCGAGCCCGCGAAACGCTATCCCGCCAATCCCAACGGCTCTCCGGATGGCGTGACTGCACTTACGACGCCGGACGGTCGCGTGACGATCATGATGCCCCATCCCGAACGCGTTTTTCGCACGGTGCAATTTTCCTGGCATCCGCAGGAATGGGGCGAGGACGGGCCCTGGATTCGCCTATTCCGGAACGCGCGCGCCTGGCTGGCTCGTTCGTAGAGACAACAAAAGAGAAGGACCTTCGATGACGCAAAATTCCAGTTCGGACTCGCTGCTCGCCATCTCTCCACTGGACGGCCGCTATCAGAATAAACTCGACGATCTTCGCCCCTTCGTGAGCGAGTTCGGTTTGATCAAATACAGGGTACAGGTCGAGATCCGCTGGTTGGAATCGCTCTCAGGCGCGAAGCAGATCACCGAGGTTCCGGCTTTCTCGGACAGCGCCCGCCTGCATCTCGAAGCCATTCTCGCCGACTTCTCGCCCAAAGACGCCGAGGAGATTCGCGCGATCGAGGCGCGAACCAATCATGACGTGAAGGCGGTCGAGTACTGGATCAAGGATCGCCTGGCTGGTCATCCCGAACTCGCGGCCACGCTCGAATTCGTTCATTTCGCTTGCACATCAGAAGACATCAACAATCTCGCGTATGCATTGATGCTAAGCGACGTTCGCGCGCAGATATTCGTACCTGAGATGGACCGCCTGATCGGCGAACTGCGTATTCTCGCCGGAACGACAGCAGATCAAGCCATGCTGTCACGCACCCACGGCCAGCCAGCAACACCCACCACCCTTGGCAAGGAAATCGCCAACGTGGGTGCGCGATTGATCCGTCAACGCAATCAGGTTGCCGGCGTCGAGATCCTGGGTAAGGCGAACGGCGCGGTCGGCAGCTACGCAGCGCATGTCGCCGCTTATCCGGAAGTCGACTGGGAAGAGCATACGCGACACTTCGTCGAGTCACTCGGTCTTGGCTGGAATCCGATGACGACGCAAATCGAACCGCACGATTGGATCGCGGAACTCTTTCACGGCATGATTCGCTCCAACACGATCCTGCTCGACTTCACCCGCGACTTTTGGAGCTACATCTCGATCGGCTACTTCAAGCAGAAGGTGGCGCCCGGCGAAGTCGGCTCATCGACAATGCCCCACAAGGTCAATCCGATCGACTTCGAGAACGCGGAGGGCAACCTCGGCCTCGCGAATGCCGTGCTAGGCCATCTCGCCGAGAAATTGCCCGTATCCCGCTGGCAACGCGACCTCTCCGACTCGACTGCGCTGCGCAACGTCGGACTCGGGATCGGACACAGCGTGCTCGCCATCCGGTCGACCCTGCGCGGACTCGGCAAGCTCGCGGTCGATGCCGACCGGATCGGAGCGGACCTCTCTGCCACCCACGCGGTCCTGGCCGAGGCCGTTCAGACCGTGATGCGTCGGTTTGGGATCGACGAGCCCTACGAGAAGCTGAAGTCCCTGACCCGAGGCCAGCAGATCACAGCGGACGGCTTGCGACGCTTCATCGAGACCCTCGAAATCCCGGAGAAAGACCGGCAGGTCCTGCTCGATCTCACGCCGGACCGCTATATCGGGCTGGCGGCCGACCTGGCCCATCGATTCTCGAAAGGCTGAGTATTCTCAGCTCTATCGCTCTCTCGTGGCTTTCTGTGGCTCCTGAGCCTCCATTTAGGGGTAGAGAGATACGGAACGTATCGTTACTATATTGCTCGATTCGGGCCTGACGAGCGCAGACGGAGCAGTCGATGGACAAACGAACGACTGAGCGGGAGGCGGTCTCAGAGATCCGTGATGGTATGACGATCGGATTCGGCGGCTGGGGATCCCGCCGCAAGCCGATGTCGATCGTGCGCGAGATCCTCCGCTCCTCCGTCAAAGATCTCACCGTTGTGACCTACGGAGGACCCGAAGTCGGATTGCTCTGCAACGCAGGGAAGATCAAACGACTGGTCTACGGCTTCGTGTCCCTCGACTCGATCCCGCTCGAGCCGCATTTCCGAAAGGCTCGTCAGTCGGGCGCGATCCAGGCTGCCGAGCTCGACGAGGGCATGCTCCAGTGGGGCCTGCTGGCGGCGTCGCACCGGCTCCCCTTCCTCCCAACGCGCGCGGGGCTTGGCTCCGACGTGCTCGAAATCAACCCGCACATCAAGCTCGTTAAATCCCCGTACGACGATGGCGAGGAACTCGTCGCGATGCCCGCCCTCGAACTCGACATGGCATTCATCCACATGAACCGCGCCGACGTTCGGGGAAATGGTCAGTATCTCGGGCCAGATCCCTATTTCGACGACATGTACTGCCGCGCCGCGAAACGACGCTTCATGACGGTCGAAAAGATCCTGACGACCGCTGAGATGGCGAACGAGGGCCCGCTGCAATCGCGCATCATCAACCGCACGATGATCGATGGCGTCATCGAAGCGCCGGGCGGCGCGCACTTCACCGAGTGTCCTCCAGACTATGGACGGGACGAGGCCTTCCAGAAGAAATATGCAGAGACCGCCAAGGACGACGATGCCTGGCTCGAGTTCAAGAAGACCTTCCTCGATCTCGAGAACGAGACCGAGTATCAGCAGGCGGTGCGTCAGTCATGAGCGATGCGACCCGAGGCGAAATCTGTGTCGTGGCGGCCGCAGAGGCGTTTCGTGGCGACGGCGAGATTCTCGCGAGCTGCTTTGGCACCGCGCCGGCCATCGGTGCCCGGCTCGCCAAAGCGACCTTCGAACCCGACCTGCTGATGACCGATGGCGTCTGCAGCGTCGTCGAGAATCCCGATCCCGTTTCTGGACCGGGCCACGAACAGACCGTCGAAGCGTGGCTGCCGTTTCGAACGATTTTCGAACATCTCTGGAACGGAAAGCGTCATGTGATCATGGCGGCCAGTCAAATTGATTGTTTCGGCAATCAGAATTTCGCCTGCATCGGGGATCACGCCAAACCGAAGGCACAGCTCCTGGGCATGCGGGGCGCACCCGGCAACACGATCTCACACAAAACCAGCTATTGGGTCCCCAATCAGACGCCGAAGGTCTTCGTAGAGCGCGTCGACGTGGTCTCGGGCGTCGGATACGACCGCGCTGCGACGCTCGACGAAGTCACCACGCGCGGACACGAACTCGGCGTCGTCATCTCGAATCTCGCGGTTTTCGATTTCCAAACGCCAAACCATTCGATGCGCCTCAGATCCGTACATCCCGGGGTCAGCGTTGCCGACGTCACCGCAAATACGGGCTTCGAACTCGTGATCGACGATGTCGTCCCTGAAACGCGCCTACCGACGTCGGACGAGCTCGTGCTCATCCGAGAGAAGATCGACCCCAAGGGCTTTCTCGCCCGCGAAGTCCCGAACTGAAATTCGCGAAGATCCCATGATCGAGAACCCCCGTCCGCACAACGCCCTGAGAACACGCGTCACCGATCTGCTCGGGTCGCCCTACCCCATCCTTCAAACCGGCATGGGGTGGGTTGCAACACCCGAACTCGTTGCAGGCGCCTGCAATGCGGGCGCCTTTGGTTTTCTGGCGGCGGCCACCATTGCTCCTGGCGACGTCGAGGCAAAGATCCTCGAAATCAAGCAACTAACGCAACAGCCCTTTGGCGTAAATTTCTTGATGGACGCTCCGGGCGCCGATGTCATTACGCAAACGATCATTCGCCATAACGTTCGAGCCGCCGGCTACAATCGAGCGCCTAACGCAGCCTTGATCACAGAACTCAAGAATGCAGGCGTTGTCTGCGTGCCGACATGCGGCGCCGTCAAGCATGCCGTCAAGGCCGAGCAACTCGGCGCCGACATCATCATCGTGCAAGGCGGAGAAGGCGGCGGCCACACTGGCTCCGTCCCCACGTCGCTGCTCGTTTCGGCTGCCGCTGACGCCGTCGAAGTGCCAATCGTCGCAGCCGGCGGCTTTCGAGATGGCCGCGGTTTGATCGCGGCGCTCGCCTTCGGCGCCGAGGGCGTCGCGATGGGTACCCGATTTTTGATGACCCGCGAGAGCCCGGTCCCGGAGGCCACGATCCGACGATACGTCGATGCAAGCTTCAATGATGTCGTCGTGAGCACTGCGCTCGATGGTCTTCCGCAACGAATGATCGCAAACGAATTGATGCGGGAGCTCGAACACGGCGGATCCATGCGCAAACTCCGGATGGCCATCCAGAATGCAATGGCATTGCGCCGCGAAACCGGCGCGTCGATCGCGGAGCTGCTGCGAAGCGGATTTGCGATGCGCAAGAACGAGAAACTCAGCAATGCCCAGATGATTCTCGCTGCCAACGCACCGATTCTTGCTCGGATTGCCATGAACGATGGCAATCCCGCTCGCGGCTATCTGCCCAGTGGAACCGTGGCGGGCGTTCTCGAGGACAGGCCGTCCTGTGAGGAGTTGATCACTCGGATCGTGAATGAAGCCGAACTAACCTTAAAGAAGCTCTGCCCCTAGCAGACGCCAATTCAATTATCGCCGCGCGCAGAGCGGCGCGGGAGCCCATCATGGCGATCGAAGTCGAGATTCAGGACGGAGTGGGGGAAGTCATTATCAATGCGCCGCCCGTCAATGCACTCAACAACGCCGGCTGGCGTGAATTCGCCGACAAGATGATCGCAGTTGGTCGGCGAGACGACGTGAACTGCGTCGTCATTCGTTCGGAAGGCCGCGGATTCCAGGCAGGCGTCGACGTCAAGGAACTCGCCGAAAACGGAGACCTGATCGTCGAGCTGAACCGCGGCTGCTATGACAGCTTTGCTGCGGTCTACGACTGCCCGGTCCCGACGATCTCCGCCGTTCATGGATTCTGCATCGGAGGCGGAATCGGAATTGCCGGTTCGTCCGATTTCGTGATCGCAGCGGAGAACGCGACCTTTTCCCTGCCCGAAATCGATCGCGGCGCCCTGGGTGCAGCGACGCATTTGATGCGCCTGGTCGGTGTGCAGAAAGCCCGTCGCATGCTCTACACGTGCGAATCGATCAGCGCGGCAGAGCTCTATCGTGTCGGTGGCTGCGAGTCGGTCGTGCCGACCGAGAGCCTTCGCGACGAGGCCATGCAGGTCGCACGCTCGATCGCCGGCAAGAGCCCCAAGGCTCTTCGATTGGCGAAATTTGCGATGAACGGAATCGAGACACTCGATGTCAAGAAGAGCTACCGCTACGAGCAGGGCTTCACTCTCGAACTCTATACCACCCGCGATTCACAGGAAGCCCGCGACGCTTTCGTCGAGAAACGCGACGCAAAGTTCTAATGCGGTTTCGTACCCGGATGCCAAGGACCTGATATGGATCTGACCTACACGCGCGAGCAAGAGGCCTTCCGAAAAGAATCGCGAAGTTGGCTCGAAGCCAACGTCCCAAAGCAGCGGCTGCCTTCCTTCGACACGAAAGAGGGATTCGACGCGCATTGTGACTGGGAAAAAAGACTCCATGCGGGTGGCTTCGCGATGGTGCCGTGGCCAGTGGAATACGGCGGGCGGGGAGCTGACCTGCTCGAGTGGCTGATCTTCGAAGAAGAGTACTATCGCGCGGGCGCGCCCGGTCGCGTCAACCAGAACGGAATCTTCCTGCTCGGGCCAACGATCATGGAGGTCGGTACGCCGGAGCAGAAGGCTCGATTCCTACCGAAGATGGCCTCGAGCGAAGAAGTCTGGGCTCAGGGCTGGTCGGAGCCCAACGCCGGTTCGGACATGGCCAACATCCAGGCGACTGCGATCAAGGACGGAGATCATTTCGTCATCAATGGCCAGAAAACCTGGGCGAGTCGTGGCGCCTTCGCGCACTGGCTCTTTGGAATGTTCCGCTCCGACCCCGAATCGACTCGGCATAACGGCCTGACCTTTATTCTCGTCCCGCTGGACACGCCCGGCATCACCGTCCGCCCGATCGAAAAACTGAACCACAAGATGGCCTTCGCGGAAGTCTTCTTTGATGACGCTCGCGTTCCGATCGACAACCAGCTGGGCGAAACGGGAAAGGGCTGGGACGTGGCGATGGCCACGGCCGGCTTCGAGCGCGGACTCATGCTGCGAAGCCCTGCCCGTTTCCAGGACACAGCGCAAAAGCTCGTCGATCTGCATAAGAGAACCGTCGCCGCAGGCCAGCCGATTGCGCCCGGCCTTCGCGACACCGTCGCACAATGCTGGATGGATGCGGAAGCCTACGCGCTGAACACCTATCAAACGGTCTCCCGACTCCTGGCGGGCGGAAAGATCGGCGCAGAATCGAGCCTCAACAAGATATTCTGGTCCGAACTCGACACCCGAATGCACGAAACGGCGCTGAAGCTCCTGGGACATCGAGCCGAACTCCTACCGAGCGCCCCGGCAGCGGGCGATATCGGAGAATGGCTCGACGGATATATCTTTGCGCTAGCGGGCCCGATCTATGCCGGAACGAATGAAATTCAGCGCAACATCATTGCCGAGCGAATTCTCGGCATGCCGCGGAAGTAGCCGACCCCATGGAATTCAACTTCGACGAAGATCAGATTCTGCTGCAACAAACCGTCCGCGATTTTCTAGTTGGCGAATGTCCAGTCGAATTCGTGCGAGCCCAGTGGGAGACCGAAACAGGTCGTTGTCCAGAATTCTGGTCCAGAATTACGGAGATCGGCGTACCCGGCCTGCTCATCCCGGAAGAACTCGGTGGGCTCGGAATGAGCGAAATCGATTCGGTCCTCGTGTTCCTCGAAATCGGTCGCGCCGCCCTCGCCGAACCGGTGGTATCGACGGCCGCCGTAGCCGCCCCGCTGCTCCGTGAGGCAGAAGATGACGCGCTAGCAGAGCAATGGCTCCCCAAGATCGCTTTGGGCGAGGCGATCATTGCGGTTGCGCAACCGACGTCACCGCTCGTTTCGGACGCACACATCGCCGACCTGTTGATTCTTCGATCCGGCGACAGTCTCTACGCCGTTCCACGAGGTGCAGCCCAGATCACACCCCAGGCATCCAACGACCCATCGCAAAGATTATTCACCGTCGACTTCGAGCCGAAGGTCGAACAGAGAATCGCGACAGGGCAGACCGCCGACAGACTCGAAGCGAGCGCCCTGGACCGCGGCGCTCTGGCTTCGGCCGCACAGCAGTTGGGCGCTTGTGAAAAGCTGATTGAGCTCTCCGTCGACTACACAACGACGCGCAAACAATTCGGTGTACCGATCGGAAGTTTCCAGGCCGTGAAGCATCACGTTGCGAATCTCAAAGTTGCCCTCGAATATGCACGCAGCCACGTCGAGCGCGCTGCGCACTCCGTAGCGACCGATGCCCGCACTCGGGCGACGGATGTCTCGATGGCGAAGATCAGTGCCGGGGAGGCTGCGCTCGAAGCCGCCCGAATCTCACTCCAGGTCCATGGCGCGCTCGGGTACACCTGGGAGCAGGACCTGCATGTCTGGATGCGCCGGGCCTGGACACTCGACCTCGCCTGGGGAGAAACGGCGTGGCATCGGTCACGCCTCGCTGACGCGCTCTTCGAAGGAGCCTGGCCGGCGGAGAGTTTCGGATTCAGTCCACAGCCCGGCTGAGGATTCGAATCGGGTGGTATCCTCGGCCATGCGCCGCGACCACCACTCCACCGACAGCCGACCGACAGCCGACCGACAGCCGCTCGACGATGAACGATTAAAGGAGAAGATTGACGATGACGACGACCAAGAAGAGAGTGCCGGCTATGGAAGGCTGGCTCACTATGGACGAAAAGAACCCTCGCCTGCTCGGGTACAAAGACGAATCGAGCGGCACCTTCTTCTTTCCCAAGGATGTCGCGGTGAGTCGGGCTCCCGGTCATGCGGATGCAGAGCTCACGGAGGTCGAGCTCTCCAATCGCGGCAAGCTCTGGTCCTACACGACCAACCATTATCAACCTCCCGAACCCTACATCTCGCCTGACCCCTTCGAGCCCTACACCGTCGCGGCGGTCGAACTCACCGAAGAGCGCATGATCATTCTCGGGCAGCTCGCTAGCGGTGTGGATCCGAAAACGATCGAGGTCGGGCAGGAAATGGAACTCGTTCTCGGCACGCTCTATGAAGACGACGAAAACGAATACGTCATCTGGAATTGGAAGCCGGTCGCGGCCTGATCCTTCCAGAGAATCGCATCGAGTGCGCCACATCGCGCGCGCAAGGAGAACAGCATGAGCAAAAACGACGTAGCGATCCTGGGTGCCGGCATGCATCCCTGGGGCAAATGGGGACGCAACTTCGTTGAATATGGGGTCGTCG
>JAQBEG010000402.1:0-8833 GCA_032123985.1 Deltaproteobacteria bacterium | reverse complement strand
GTATGCCCGATCGCAGCCTGCTTTGGATTGCGCAACGTGGTCATTTCGATAAGTAAATGAGGGACTGCGTTCCAAGTCAAGCCAAAAATGAGATGATTTGTCGCGATGGGCGCGAAAACGCCACTGAGTCTGCGTTTTCATCGCCAAATGTAGGCTTTCGCCCTTGCTGTAATTATCCTTCGTTACGCTGTCTCACGAGGGCTGGTAAGGTCGCGAGTTGTGCCGAAGAACCCCGACGCTCATAAAGATTACGAACAACCTGCGGTGACCCGCGGGGCACTGTCGCGTTTCGAAACCGGCCGGGGCCAGCAGAAGCCGGATCCCGCGGCATTCGATGCCGATGAATACAACGCCAGCCACAGCCGCGTTCGCGTCGATGATCAGGGTGTCGCTAGACCGTTCATGCGCGGCATTCTCGTCCATTCTTTGACGGAACAGGGTTTCTCATTCGAAGATAGCTATGCGGTTTCACAAGAGGTCTGGAAGCGGGTTCGCGATCGTGAACTCGTCAGCAAGAAGGATCTGCGTGAAATGGTTGCCGAGTTGGCGACAGCGGCCTCCATCAGTGGATCCGGGCCCATGGATCCGGCGGTCGAGGATCAACTCGAGGTCCTTGGCAAGGACGGGCGTTGGCCCTTTAGCCAGGGCCGGCTCCAACACTCGTTGCTGGCGGCGGGCATCGAACCGCGACTGGCCTTCGAAGTCGTGGTCGAAATAGACCGCGAACTCCGAATCCGGGGCGAACGCCGAGTGACGCGCGACTCGATTCGAACCCTCGCGGGTGGCATTCTACGGAGACGTTTCGGGGAATCGAGCGCCCGTCGATACCACGCCTGGCGATTCTTCCAGAACGAAGATGACAGACCGGTCATCCTACTGCTCGGCGGCACGAGCGGTGTCGGAAAGTCCTCGCTCGCGCTCGAGGTGGCGCGTCGTCTATCCATCGCGCGAGTGCTGTCGACGGATTCGATCCGTGACGTGATGCGCGTGATGGTTTCGAATGATCTCGTGCCGACGCTGCACGTTTCGTCCTTCGAGGCCCATTCACGACTCGTCGGCGAGGTGAGCGAAGGGCTCGATCCCGTTGTCGAGGGCTTTCTCGAGCAATCGCGGACGGTTGCCGTGGGCGTACGGGCGGTGATCGAGCGGGCCATTACCGAGGGGATGAATACGGCGCTCGACGGCGTGAGCCTGGTTCCGGGCTTGTTCGATGACGCCGATTGGCAGGACCGCGCTCACGTTTTCTTCCTGCTGGCGGCCGACGAGGATCGCGAATCGCTGCACGGCCATCTGGTCGCGCGCGCCCGCGGGACCGGTGCACGGGCCTCCGAGCGCTATATGCAGAATTTCCAGGAGATCTTTCGCATTCAGGAGGATCTTCTCCAGCGCGCGGCGCTGTTTGGTATCCCGGTCGTCGACGTGCAAGACCTCGAATCCGCGGCTCAGCAGGTCGTGGCGTACGTCGTCGATCAGCTGGCGGAGTGTCACGCGGCGGAGGCGGCCCGGCTCGATTAGGATCCCGGCCGCCATGAGCCGCACCCTCAAATACGAGATCCCCGGTGATGATCCGCGCCTGTCGCTTGCCGATGTGGCAGCGACGGGTTGGGATGAGATTTTCGCGAAGACCCGTTCGTCTACGGAAGATCTCCTGGGAGGGCCGAGGAAGAGGCTGCTCGAGATCGGCTTTGGACGCGGAGAGTTTCTTCTGGCAATGGCGGCGTGCTCACCGGAGATCGACTTCATCGGCATCGAGATCTCGTTCAAGCGGACACTCAAAATGGCTCGTAAGGTCGCTCGCGCACGGCTCGGCAATGTGCGGCTGCTCGAGGCGCGTGCGCAATCCGTTCTCACACAGCTATTTCTGCCTGGCAGCCTCAGTGAGATCTGGCTCAACTTCTCGGATCCGTGGCCAAAAGCCCGACATGCCCATCGGCGACTCGTCCAACCCGAGTTCGTACGTGCGGCGGTGCGTGCTCTCGAATCCGGTGGCGTATTTTATGTCGCGACTGACGATGTGCGTTATGCGCACCAGATCGATGAAGTGTTGGCCGCGGAGACAATGCTTTTCAATCAGTACGCGCCCTGGCCCTATCTGAATGATGTACCGGGCCGGGCATATACGGGTTACGAGGAGCAATGGCGTGCGGCAGGGCGCCCTCTGCATTTTTTTGCGTATTCGACGAAACCTCTGGAAGAGATCCAATGACGTCGAGTCTTCCCAATAGCCACGCCATTCGCCGGCCCAATCTCAAGGACTACGCTCTTCCCGCGCTGCGTGATCTCTGCAAAGTACGCGGATGGCCCGCCTATCGGGGAGACCAGATCGCGACGTGGCTCTACCAGAACGACGTCACTTCGCTGGATGAGATGACGAATCTGCCGGTGGAGATGCGTTCGAGTCTTGCTGCTGATTTTGATTTCTCGTCGCTCGAGATCGTGACGACTCAGAAATCATCGGACGGCACGATGAAGCTTTTGTTGGGCGCACACGACGGCGCACGGATCGAGGCGGTACTGATTCCCGAGGAACGGAGGCAAACGCTCTGCGTCTCGACGCAGGTCGGCTGTCCGCTGACGTGTAGCTTCTGCGCGACCGGTGCTCTCGGGTTTACACGAAATCTGACGGCGGCGGAGATCGTCGATCAGGTCCTGATCGCGCGCCGGCAACTCGCGGATGATGAGATTCTAAGCAACGTCGTTTTCATGGGCATGGGCGAGCCCCTACTGAACCTCCCTGCCGTCTCCGAAGCGATTCGTCTCTTCACGGACCCGAAGGCATTCGGCATGGCGGCGCGACGCATCACGGTTTCGACAGCGGGCGTCTTGCCGCAGATCGGACCGCTGCTCGAGGTCGCGCCGATTCATCTGGCGGTCAGTCTGCACGCAACGACCGATGAAGTGCGCGATGTCCTCGTTCCGCTCAATAAACGCTTTCCGATCAACGCGCTTCTCACGACACTGCGCGAGGAGCCGCGGATCAATCGGCGACGCCCAGTATTCTTCGAATACACGTTGATGGAAGGCGTGAACGACTCGGTCGAGGACGCTCGAAGATTGCCGGCGTTACTGGCGGGAATCCCTTCGAAGGTCAACGTGATTCCGATGAATCCCCATCCGGATGCCCCCTATCGCCCCCCGCAGCCGGACGTCGTCGATCGGTTTACTGCGACGCTGCATCACGCCGGACTGCGCGTGACCCTGCGGCGGGATCGAGGTCGCGACATCGACGCGGCTTGCGGCCAGCTCGCCAACCGCAGCGCGCCGCAGGCAGCGGAAATCGCTCCCCAAGAGAATCGCTGATCCCGATCTCGCGAGGAAATCGACCGGGCAAAGCCGTCAAGAGAAGCTCTCGAAGAGCCGATGAGTCCCCGAGGGAGGCTGCCGGCTCAAGGCCGGCATCCGAAACACATGCTCTACGCGATTGGTGATATTCATGGTGAACTCGAAAAGCTCGATGAGCTTCTCGATGTAATGCCGCTCGAGCGAGGTGACCGCCTGGTCTTCCTCGGCGACTACGTTGATCGCGGGCCCGATTCGCCGGGTGTGATCGATCGCTTGATCGAACTCCGGGAACACTACGAGTGCGTATTCCTGCTCGGTAACCACGAATCGATGTTTCTCGATTTCCTTGGCTGGACCGACGATGCGTATTTTGGTGGCGATGCGTTTCTGCTCAATGGCGGCGATCGAACGCTGGCGGGCTACGGCTACTTCGATCGCGAAGAGACCGACCGCGAGAGTTTTAGCCTTCCCAAGGCACACGAAGACTTCCTGCTCGGCTTGGTGCTTTCCCATGTCGCGGGTGATTATCTCTTCGTCCATGCCGGACTCAGCCAGGATCATATTCGCTCGGGCGACCTGGCCTACGCGCTTCGAAAATCACGTCCCGAAGATTTGCTCTGGAATCGTACGGCCGGAGATTTGCCCCACGATCTCGGTGTCACGATGATCTACGGACATACTCCGAACGAGGATTTCGGCGTGCGCTGGAATTGTCCATTCAGCATTGGCATCGACACCGGCGCGGTCTACGGCGGTCCGCTGTCGGCGATCCGCCTGCCCGACGAAGCGGTGTTTCAGGTTTAGATTGTGGGCCGAGCGTCTATCCGGCTGCTGAGTCGCGGGTGACCGGGACCCTTGCGCTCGATTCCGGGTTGCGTTGCCGGAGCGTCGGAATGGTCAGTGGTGTGCCCGCGGAAAGTGCGTTCAGATCGACATCTGGATTGTACTGACGGAGCAGCCAGATCGGTACATCGAAGCGCCGCGTCGACAGAAGCCAGAGCGAGTCGCCCTGGCCGACGCGATGAATCAGCGTTCCCTCGATTTCCCATTCAGCGAAGAACTCTTCCTGTAATGATCGGTGGTATTCGATCCGAGTTCGCTCGAAATCTTCGGGCCGGCTACTCGAGAAGTCTAGTCGGAGTCGCTGCTGAACGATGACGGCTTCGCCATAGCGAAGTCCGTTGATGTCCCGCAGCCGACTGGTGCGCAGGCCGAGCCATTCCGCATAATGGCCGAGGGTTTCGTTGGGCTGGACGACAATCGTGCCATCGCTCGCGACGGTGTAGTCGGAGGGATCGGCGAGGAGTCCTGGGCTGGGCTCGACGGCACTCTCATCCGAGGAATCGGTTGCGTCGATCGACGCAACCTCTGCTTCCATAAGAGTCAGATCTTCGTCTTCCGTCTGGCCGCTCGCATAGGCGAGGTCCGAGGACGTGGGATCCGCAGTGAGGGCGGGGGAGAGAGCAGCGGCGGCGTCCGGATGCGCGGGTGTCGATCCGTTCGATGCCACGGATGCGACCGTCGAAGGACCGGAACCGACGCGGATCCGCTGGCCCACAGAAATTTGATTTCGACTCTTCAAATTATTCAGCGCGACGAGATCTGGCAGGCTGAGTCCGAATTTATCAGCGATGCGCGTCAGATTGTCCCCGCGACGAACCACGTATACGCCACCGTCGGGCGGAGCCACCTGCTCCTGAACCGTGATGGGGGCGATCGGCGCCGGTTTTGCGTATGAGGCCGTGCGTGTCGAAGGTTTCACGTCTGAGGGTAGGCGGAGCTTCTGCCCGACGCGGATCCGGTTCTGGCTCTTGAGGCTATTGAGCGCGACTAGTTCGCTCATGCGTACGTGGTGTCTTCGCGCGATCGTCGAAAGCGTGTCACCACGGCGCACGACGTAATTCGTATCGCGGGTCTGGCGAGTGTGTCGGTGTTTATTCGCTATAGCGGCGAGGCCATCGGCGATTGGCTTCGGCAGGCTGGCGCGAGGGACCTGGAGTGCGAAGCCCTTGGGCACGTATTTCGCGCCTTTCCAAACGGTGGAACGCAGGCTCGGATTGGCCTGTTTCAGCGTATCGATATCGACGCCGATTGCGCTCGCCAGCTGCTTTGGAGATGCGAAGAATGGCAATTCGATCGTGTCGAAGACGATCGGTTGGTCGAGCACGAGCGGACCGAAATAGAAATCGGCGTTCGATGCAACCGCATTCGCAGCCAGGAACTCGACGTAGAAGTTGCGTGATGCAAAGCCGAACGTACGAGATCGATACGTGCGTACGATTTTCTCGATGTCCTTCGAGCCGAGCTTCTGCGCGGCACGACGCATTCCGGAGGCGCCATGGTTATACGCGGTGATGGCCAGGGGCCAGCTGCCCGTGACTCGGAAGTTCTGATCGAGAAGGCGCGCCGCTGCAACCGATGCGCGGTATGGATCGAGTCGTTCATCGACGACGTGGTCGACGCGCATGAAACGGCGACCCGTCGAGCGCGTGAATTGCCAGAGACCAGCTGCGCCAACGCGGGAGTACACGGTCGGTATATACGAAGACTCGACATGAGGCAGGTTGGCTATTTCGAGGGGCAGTCCGAGGCCGTCGAGGATCTCGAGAATATGGGGCTTGAACGCGCCTGAGCGGATAATGCCGGCCATGAACTTGTTGGCCTGGCCGCGCTGGAACCGGAGGCGGTTCGAAGACTCACGAAGGGTCTGATTCGAGACCCCGTCCTCGAAAAGTCCGAGTACGCGTTGCTCCTCACGAGACAGACCCGATCGCTTTCCGCTGGCGAGGTCGAGCAGAATTTTTCGATAGTGCTTCCTACGTTGCTCGGTGTGCCGCTCGCGCGAGCGACCCGATATCCCAGTCGGGATCTTCACGACTTCATAGACGATCGACAGGTCGTGTGAATCATGCATGAGCCCGGCGTCGGTACCGACTTCGCTGTAGATTCGCGTCCAGAAGTCGACGTCGCGCTTGAGGCCTTCGGGTTGTGGGAAATTTTGCGGTGCGGCGCTGGCAGCAGATGCCGCCAGAAGGCCGATCAGTAGAATTCGCAGCAATGACGTCATGCACTCCCTCTCCCCGTCACCGATCGGCAGAACACCGGAAAAATCGGAGCGGAAAAGAGCCTGTCTGACCCCAGCGGCTGACCGCGGGGCGATAATGGGGGGAGGGATTCATTCTCAAATATCGGGCCTGAAGTTCCGCGCTCTGGATGGATTGGTTGCCAGTCCGTGCTCGGCGGTTCCGCCCGCTGCCAGATCCTACTTCTTTCGCTTCTTCTTGCGTGCGTTTTGCTGCTGTTTTCGTTTGTTCTTTCTGGCCTTCGGGTCATGGCGCTTCTTGGTCGCGCCGCTGCCGGATCGTGCGCCAAGCAGCATCGATGGGTCCATCGCGTCTGCCCCCATCATACCCGGTGCTCCACCGCCGAGACCCGAGAGCAGCCCGCCTCGCTTCCCGAGAGAGCCCATCATCTTTCGCATCTGCATGAAGCGACTAACCAGCCCCTCGATATCCGAGACCGTCCGGCCGCAGCCTCTTGCGATGCGTGAAGCTCGGCTCTTGTTGATCAGCTTCGGGTTCGAACGCTCGTCGCGGGTCATCGACTGGATCATCGACTCGACCTTGGTCAGCTCGCTTTCGTCGACCTGGTCCGCAACCTGACCGAACATCGGCATCTTCGAGAAGACTTCCTTCAGGGGGCCGAGCTTCTGAATCATGCGCATTTGTTTGAGCAAGTCGTCGAGACCGAAGCTGCCCTTCAGGAGACGTTCGGCGTCCGCTTCGGCTTCCTTCTCGTCGACGACTCCTTCGAAGTCCTTGACCAGACCGACGATGTCGCCCATGCCAAGAATGCGTGACGCCAGGCCTTCCGGCCTAAACTCCTCGAGACGATCGACGGTCTCGCCGGTCCCGAGAAATTTGATTGGCACGCCTGTGACGGCTTTGACCGCGAGTGCTGCGCCACCTCGCGCGTCTCCATCGAGCTTGGTCAGAATCACGCCGTCGAGCGCGATTCGCTCCGCAAAGGCGCTGGCCACGTTGACTGCGTCCCGGCCCATCAGGGCATCGCATACGAGCAGTTTGTTCGCTGGCGCGACGTCGCGCACGATTTCTTCGAGTTCCAACATCAGGTCGTCGTCGACCGCGAGACGTCCGGCCGTGTCGTAGATGATGGCAGTGAAACCTTCGCTCTTCGCCCGCGCGAATGCGGCAGCGCAGATCGACGGCGGAAGCTCACCTTCCTGCCCCTGGTGGACCGGGACGCCGATCGACGCGCCGAGTGTCTTCAATTGATCGACGGCGGCCGGTCGATAAATGTCGGCCGCGACCAGTAGAGGCTTCTTGCCCTGCTTCTGAAGATGCACCGCGAGCTTGGCGGCCACGGTCGTCTTGCCGACACCCTGAAGTCCGGCGAGCAGAATCGAGACGAGACCGGCACCCTTTGCGAGCGATGTGTCCACCGGGCCCATCAGCTCGGTGAGTTCTTCCTCGCAGATCTTGACGAAGTGCTGGCCTGGTGTGACGCGGATCTTGCGACCGGATCGATCCTTGACGCGCGTCTGGACCTTTTCGCCGAGGCTACGATCCTTGACGCGGGCCAGAAAGGAACGGGTCACGCCGAGGTCGACGTCGGCCTCGAGCAGCGACATGCGGACGTCGCGAAGCGCCTCGTCGATGCTCGCTTCGTCAAGCTCGCGAACGCCGCGCAATCGTTCCGTTGCGGTCTTGAATCCCTGGGTGACTGTCTCGAGCACGGGTCCCTCCGAGGGCGGCTCAGGGTAGCAGCAGGTCATAAATGTGCGCGCCGGAGGCGAAACTTTCCCGGGCGAGCGGCCGGTTGCCTCATTCGTGAGGGGTCGGCATGCTTGGATTGGCGAGCGGGACGATGCATGGATGTGGGGGACGTCAGGGGCAACGGCGGATGACCGGGGCCGAGATGGGGAGATGAGCTTTGAGTATCGAGGTCGAGGCCCAGATTACGGGCAGCGTGTGGAAGATCGAGACGTCGGTTGGCAGCGACGTCGAAGAGGACGATGTCCTTCTGATCATCGAATCTATGAAGATGGAGATTCCGGTCGAAGCGCCCGAGGGTGGTCGTGTAGCGGAAATTCGTGTCCAGGAGGGACAGGCCATCGAAGAGGGCGATGTCCTGGTGGTCCTGGCAGATTAGGCCGCGGACGATGAGCGAGGGCATACGAGCACGACCTTTGCGAGACAACGACCGGGTGCCCACTCTCGAATTCCTGCTCGCCAATGCCGATCAGAATCTGGTCCTGATCGATTTTGTCGAGAAGCTCGGCAGAGTTTCGCAGCCGGGCGAAGTGCCAGCCCAGATCTACGGCGGCTTCGAGGACGCCCGCCTCATTGGCGTCGTAATCTCGAGACCCTGCGTCGCGATCTCATGGGGAATGTCCGAGCACGTACTCGAGGCCTTGCTGCCCTATTTGATGCGGGTGCCGAGCGGTCTCATGAAGAGCGAACGGCGATTGGTCGGGCAGGCCTGGAAGAGCTTCGAAGCGTTGGGCCGACGGGCGACAATCGATCGCATC
>JAQBEG010000401.1:0-4059 GCA_032123985.1 Deltaproteobacteria bacterium | reverse complement strand
GCGGGATAGACGTTCTCGCCCCCAGAGATGTACATCTCACGCGCGCGTCCGACGAGCGTGATGTCGAACTCTTCGTCGCGGGTTGCCAGGTCGCCTGTACGAAGCCATTCGCCACGCAGCGTCTCGGCTGTCGCCTCGGGCCGTCGAAAGTAGCCGAGCATCGTGATCGGACCTCGCGCGACGATCTCGCCCACGTCGCCCGGCGCGACGTCGCGCCAACCCTCGATGTCGCCCTCGATCGTCTCTGGGGCGACCAGGCGCAATTCAACATGCCGCACCGGGTGGCCGACGCTGCCGGCCTTCGAAAGTGCGCGATCCGCTTCGAGGCAAGTCAGAATCGACGTTTCGGTCTGTCCATAGCCCTGTACGACCAGGAGCCCATGTTCGTCGAAGGCACGAATCAGATCTGGCGACGCCGCAGCGCCCGCGGTAAACGCGAAACGAAGGGAGGCGGGCGGGGCTGAAAGGGGTGTTCCCCGGTCGAGCGATTCGAGCAGACGTTGATGCATCGTCGGGACGCCCCCGTAGTAGGTGATCCCCTCGCACTCGATTGTGGACCAAACCCGCGCCGCGTCGAAGCCCTCTTGCAGGACGACACTCGCCCCGACATACAGCGCGGGAATAGCCAGAATCTGCAATCCGAGCGAGTGAAAGAGAGGTGCTACGACGAGCACGCGATCCGACCTGGTGATGCCGAAATAATGCTCGGCATTGCGGGAGTTGTAGAGGGTCTTTCGATGCGGAAGCAGTGCACCTTTTGGTTTTCCTGTCGTTCCCGACGTGTACATCAGGATCATTGGATCGTCGGGGCCGACGGCTTCGCAGCGGTCCGAGGGCGTGGACGAGGCGAGGGCGACCTCATAGGCGTCGTCCGTGTTGCCGTCTTCCGTCGAAGCAATCGCTCCGCCCACCTCGAGCACCTGTGGCGGGGTTCCGTCCTGGATGTCGATCGCCAGATCGGCTCGGTCCCGCCATGCTCGCTCGACGAGCAGCACGCGCGGCGATGCATCGTCGAGTTGGAAGGCGACCTCCTCGGGCGTCAAGCGCGCGTTCACCGGGAGGACGATCGCGCCGAGCCGAGCGGCAGCGAAGAGTGCTTCCAGCAAGGCGCCGCGATTGCCGAGCCAAAGCGCCACACGATCGCCGCGAATCACCCCGCTCGTCGCGAGCCAGCTAGTCAGACGTCCGATTCGGTCGTCTGCGCGAGCGTAGTCGCAGCGACGATGATCATCGGCCCAGGCGAGGGCTGCGGGTTGCTCGCCGGCCCAACGAGAAATCCAACCGCCCGCGTTGTGTTCGACCGACGCGGCTGCGTCTGGATTCGAGGCGGGGTTCGTCGGTGGGTTCGTCGGTGGGTTCGTGGGGGGTGTGGATGGAGTGGAAGGCGTCATCGCGGGCGCCGAGAGTACCGGGCAACTCTTTTGGCGCCAGCGCTGGCTGGAATCCCGATGCAGTCGGCTGGCGGGTTATTGTTCCGGGATGCTGGATTCCGAATTTCAGGCCGAACTCGAGCGACTCGGCATCCTGCGCGGTCGAGTGCTGATCGCGGTGTCGGGTGGGCGCGACTCGATGGTGCTGCTCGACCTGGTTTCCCGAAGCATGCCCAGCCTCGATCTCACAGGAGTGGTTGGGCACGTCGATCACGGCCTGCGGGGCGCCGAGTCGGACGAAGACGTGCAACACGTCGAGCGCGCCGCCGATCAGGCGGGTTTCCCGTTTTGCGTACGCCGCGTTGCGCCCGAGGCGGAGCGGATCGGCACATCGAGTCGAGAGCGCCCCACGCTCGAAGAGGCCGCGCGCAATCTACGACGCCAGGCGCTCCTCGAAATGGCGGACGCGACCGGCTGCGATTGGATTGTGACCGCTCATCATGCGGGCGATCAGGCCGAGACGCTGCTGCTTCGATTGCTGCGCGGGACGGGACCCGATGGGCTGGCGGGAATGGCGCAACAGAGCGCTGACGGTCGCTGGTTGAAGCCCTTGCTGCGGGTGTTGCCCGACGCGATCGAGGATTGGGCCAGCACAGAGCACGTCGTTTGGCGCGAGGATGCATCCAATCAGGACGAACGATTCACTCGGAATCGATTGCGCCTCGACTGGATTCCGAAGCTTTCGGCCGCTTTCAATCCCCAGCTCCTCAGGACCTTGAGTGATCTGGCCGAAGCGGGGAGAAGAGATCTCGAATGGATCGAGGGATTGGTGGAGGTCGCGGCAAAGGACAGAGTCGAGTCTGGCCCATCGGGAATCAGGTTCGCGATCGAGGGCTGGGACACGGTTCCAGAGGCGTTGGCAAGGCGTCTGGTTCGGCGGGGGCTCGTCGAGGCCGGGCTGGGTCGAGACGTGACCAGGAATCATCTCGAGCGGGTTCTCGAGTTCCTGAGACGCGGCCGTCGGGCCGGCCGGGACAAGCGATTGGAACTACCCGGGGGGGTTTCGATCCGTCGCGTGGACGATGCCTTCGAACTCTTGCCGGGTTGTGAGTGAAAGGGGTCGATCTGCACGATAATGCTAAGGTACCCGGCTGAGATTGAACGGAATTTTGGTTTTTCGCAGAGTGCGACTCTGATCGGGGCATCGAATTCCGGATGGTCCAGACGGGAATATGGAGTGATGAACTGGCTGGCATGGGGGATGCCAGGCGGACCGACCGGGATATGAACCCATCCAGCCGCGGGAGGGTCCAACTTCTTCGGGGGTCGGGTTCGGAGTCGAAGGCGCTTCGACGGTTACGCTTCCCAAAGGATCGACGACGTCGTTCATGTCGGTATTCGATCCCTAAACGCCCTGAACAGCATTGGACATCGGAGGGATCCTCCTGATGGGCCATGGCCGCGAATTCAGCGAACGGAGCTACCTGTGAACCAGCAGTTTTACAAGAATCTCGCCCTCTGGGTCGTCATCCTCGTGGTGATGCTTCTGCTCTTTACGACGCTGAAGCAAAACGATGCAGCCCCGCCGAACGTCGCCTTCAGCGAGTTCATGGACAGTGTCGCCACGGGCCAGGTCGAATCCGTCACGATCGAGGAAGGCCAGATCGAGGGCAAATATGCCGACGGCCGAAAGTTCACGAGCTACGCCCCACCGACCGCCATTACCAGCGAGTTCCTCGCCGACTTCAAGGAGCGGGGCATTCGGACGGAGCTGAAGCCCCGAGACGAGGGCAGCTTCTGGCGTCAAATCATGATCATGTGGTTCCCACTGGTCCTCTTCATCGGGCTCTGGATCTTCTTCATCCGGCAGATGCAGAGCGGCGGCGGCAAGGCCATGAGTTTCGGGAAATCGAAGGCACGCCTGCTGACCGAGAACCAGGGGTCCGTGACGTTCAAGGATGTTGCCGGCATCGAGGAATCGAAGACGGAGCTCGAGGAGATCATCGAGTTTCTGCGCGAGCCGAAGAAATTCACGCGCCTTGGCGGCCGGATTCCGAAGGGCGTGCTGCTCGTCGGACCGCCCGGTACCGGCAAAACGCTGCTCGCAAGAGCGGTTGCCGGTGAGGCAGGCGTTCCCTTCTTCTCGATCTCGGGCAGTGATTTCGTCGAGATGTTCGTCGGCGTCGGCGCATCAAGAGTCCGCGATCTCTTTCAGCAGGGAAAGAAACAGGCGCCCTGCATCATCTTCATCGACGAGATCGACGCCGTCGGTCGCCACCGTGGTGCCGGAATGGGCGGTGGGCATGATGAACGCGAGCAGACACTGAATCAGTTGCTCGTCGAGATGGACGGATTCGAGAGCAACGAGGGCGTAATTCTGATCGCGGCGACCAATCGTCCGGATGTCCTGGATCCGGCGCTGCTGCGACCCGGTCGATTCGACCGGCGTGTCGTCGTCCCGCGACCCGATGTGCGAGGCAGGCTCGAGATTCTAAAGATTCATACACGGCGGGTACCGCTCGCGGACGATGTCGACCTCGAGCTGCAAGCGCGCGGCACGCCCGGCATGGTGGGTGCAGATCTTCAGAATCTGGTGAATGAGGCGGCATTGCTCGCGGCGCGTCGAGACGCAACGCGCGTCCGCCATGAAGATTTCGAGAATGCGAAGGACAAGGTCCTGATGGGGGCC
>JAQBEG010000400.1:0-7429 GCA_032123985.1 Deltaproteobacteria bacterium | reverse complement strand
CGCATTTCGTATTCTGGTTGCTGCTGGCTGACATATCCGGTTCGGTGATGGACAGGATTCTAACGAAAGCCAGGGAACTTTCTATTGAAATAAGGCGTGTCCAGGCCAGGAAAAGCAGCGTCGATGTGCTGTTGCAGGAGTTCTCGTTGTCCAGCGAAGAAGGTGTGCTGTTGATGTGTCTTGCCGAGGCGCTGTTGAGGATACCTGATACTCACACACAGGATCAGCTAATTCGGGACAAACTCCTGGGTGGTGACTGGTCAGCCCATCTAAAGGGTCGCGGATCAATGTTCGTGAATGCGTCGGCCTGGGGATTACTGTTGACGGCGAAGAGTCGTCTAAAGCGCGATCTTCGGTCGTCTCGGGTCCCGTCCCGGCTGCTAACGTCCACGGCGTGTCTAGATCTGAGCTCTGCTCCTCGCTGCTCGTGGCGATGCCACAATTGGCCGACCCGAATTTCCGTCGTGCGGTCATCCTGCTCGTCCATCACGACGAGGCCTCGACCTTTGGTCTCGTGTTGAATCGAGCGGTCGAGCTGTCGGTTCGTGAGCTTTGTGAAAGTCTCGAATTTGCTTGGAACGGAGCCGCTTCGGCCGAGGTGGCATGGGGGGGACCCGTCGAGTCCAATACCGGCTGGCTGCTCTTTCACGATGACCTCGATATCGAAATCGAAGACGAGCAGATTTCACATCTCGATGGTGGGCTGTGTTTCGCCGGCTCGATGGATGTATTGCAACAGCTCGCGGAACGGCCACCCCAGGATCTGCGGATCTTCCTCGGCTATGCAGGCTGGGGGGAAGGGCAACTCGAAATGGAACTCGCACAAGGTGCGTGGGTGGTGGCTCCGCTTTCGCCCGATGTGGTATTCGATGTGCCGGTCGATGAAATGTGGGACCACGTGCTTCGTGAAATGAAGATCGATCCTGCGACATTGGTCTCGACGGCGGGTGTGCACTAGATGAAATCCTCAACCTTTGAAGTTCGCTGCGCTCACTGCGATGTGACTTTTGCAGTTGAAACTCGACGATGCATCCATTGCGGTCGAGCGATCCATTCACGGGATCAAGCGGGTGTTCTGACATCGATCGCGGATTCGGGTTGGGAGTCGGGTTGGGAGTCGGGTTGGGAATCCGGTTGGGAATCCGGTGGCGAATCCGGTGGCGAATCGGATCGGAAGACGGGCGTTCGCTCGCCGAAGCCGATCGACGTCATGTCCAACCAGGTCGAGCATGAAGGCGACGTGCCCGACGAGCCTGCTTCCATCGGACGTTCAATTATTCGGTCGCTCGGTGGGTTCATCTGGGTGATCGTATTGATCGGGTTCACGCTGGCTCGAAACTGCGGCGGGAATGACCAATGACAACTGCAGGCAGCGGGGGCAGCGGGGGCGTAGGCAAGCGCGGAATTCTTCATGGAGTCAGCCTCTCGCCCTTCGTGCGCAAGGTCCGCGTCGCGCTCGCGCTCAAATCGATCGACTACGAACTCATCAACGTCATGCCCGGTGCGATGGATGCAGAGTTTCTAGCCAAATCGCCGCTTTCGAAGATCCCAGTCTGGGAGGAAGACGGCTGGACCCTCCCGGATTCCTCGGTGATCTGCGCCTACCTCGAACGCATCGAACCGGAGCCTCCAATCTATCCCTCGGATCCGAAGGAGTTCGCCTCAGCGCTATTCTGGGAGGAATACGCAGATACGCGGCTCGTTGACTCGTCGACGCCGATCTTCTTCCAACGCGTCGTTCGGCAGAAATTCTTCAGACAGCCCGCAGACGAGGACATCGTTCGAAGAAACCTCGACGAAGTGTTGCCGCCGGTCTTCGATCAGCTCGAAGCACTATTTATTGGAGACACGAATGTCTCATCGAGCCCGGAGATCACGATCGCGAATCTGTCAGTCTGGTCGCCCTTCGTGAATCTGGATCACGCGGGCTTCGAACTCGACGCCAAGACCTGGCCTGGCCTGGCCGGTTTTCTCGAAGCGATGGGCGAACATCCTGTATTGCGGGCGCTGGTCGAAGAGGAACGGGCCGCGATGGCCGCGCACTGAGGAGATTGACGTCATGAAAGTCGAAGCCGCAATTGCAATCGAGGCAGGTAGACCACTCGAGATCGACGAAATCGAACTCGACGGCCCCAAGGAAGGGGAATGCCTCGTGCGGCTGGCAGCAACCGGCGTCTGTCATACCGACGCATTCACATTGAGTGGTGATGATCCGGAAGGCCTCTTCCCCGCGATTCTCGGTCATGAAGGTGCGGGCGTCGTAGAGGAAGTGGGTCCCGGCGTTAGATCGCTTTCCGTCGGCGACCACGTGATCCCGCTCTACACACCTGAATGTCGTGAATGTAAATTCTGCTTGTCTGGCAAGACGAATCTGTGTGGCGCGATTCGAGAGACCCAGGGACGCGGTCTGATGCCGGACGGAACGAGCCGGATAAGCTGGCGTGGCAAGAAGATCCATCATTACATGGGTACGTCGACCTTCGCCAAGGCGACCGTCGTCCCCGAAATCGCGCTCGCGAAGGTTCGCAAGGACGCGCCGCTCGACAAGGTCTGCCTGCTCGGTTGTGGCGTCACGACCGGGATTGGTGCTGTGCTCAATACGGCCAAGGTCGAGCCTGGTTCGACGGTCGCGATCATCGGCCTCGGCGGCATTGGGCTTGCAGTCGTTCAGGGCGCCGTGATGGCCGGAGCCGACCGCATCATCTGCATCGACACGAATCCGAAGAAGTTCGAGCTCGCGATGCAGTTCGGAGCAACCGACTGCGTCAATCCCAAGGACGTTGCTGATATAGAGGGACATATCATTGACGCGACTGACGGCGGCGTCGACTACTCCTTCGAATGCATCGGCAACGTCGAAACCATGGGCACGGCGCTGCGGATTGCGCACAAAGGCTGGGGCGAGTCGATCATCATCGGTGTAGCCGGCGCGGGACAGGAGATCCACGCGCGACCCTTCCTGCTCGTCACCGGTCGCGTCTGGCGCGGGACGGCCTTTGGCGGAACGAAGGGTCGCACGCAGCTTCCGGGCCTCGTCGATCGTTACATGAACGGTCGTATCAAGCTCGACGAAATGGTCTCTCGAACGATGCCCCTCGAAGACATCAATCAGGCTTTCGACCTGATGCACGAGGGCGAAGTGATTCGGAGCGTCGTGCGGTACGACCTTTAGAACAATCTCTCAGGGAGCGGTCACATTCGCGAGCACGTCGAGTGATGCGACTCCGCTCCATACCAGCCGAAGCGCTACGACGGTGAGCGTGACCTTGTAGAGTTGAATGAAGCGATCGTCGTCGATGCGCTTCAAGAGTCGGGTACCGAGCCAGGTCCCAACGACCACGCTGACCGCCATCCCCAGCATGAGTTCGGCGTATTCGAGAAACGCAAAGCCCGCGACCCCGAAGAGCAGCATCTTCGCCAGGTGGCCCGTCGCCTGACACGCGGCCTTGGTTCCGATCAGCTCGAAACGGGTAAGTCCGATATCGAGAAAGAAGGGCGCGATGAAGGGGGCCGGTCGCGCCGACGAGTGGCCCGATCGCCCCCGCGCCGGCGCCGACTAACGCGAAACGAGGGCGCACCGGAATCCGCGAGGGGTCGACGCCCAGCAACAACCAACTCTTTCGCCAGGTCGCGACGAGAACGAATACCCCGATCCCCAGGCGAAGGGCATCGGCTGGCGCGAATTGAACGAGCGGAAGCGTCAGTGCCCCGGCGGGAAGTAATAGAAGGGCGTAAGGGACGAGCAGATCGTTTCGGACAGAACGCGCGTGGATCACCGTTCGACTGGAGTTCGACGTGAGCTGCACCAACGCGTGGATCGGGATCGCCACCGCCGGATCGAGAAAGAGCAGCATCACCGCCAGCAACATGATCCCGCCGGCCATGCCCAGGACCGCCGAGACACCGGCCGTGAGCAGGCTCGCCGAGCAGAGAACGATGAAAGTTGTCGGTTCCAAGCTGGCAGGTTGACAAGTATGAAAACATTGATCAAGTTGATAAAGGCAATCAATGTCAAGGTTGTCTGCTTCGAGGGTCCAGAATAATTGATGTCTCAGGCCGACTACGTAGACAAAACCGCAAAGAGCCATCCTGACGCCTCGAAATCCGGGTCGAGACCGGCGAGCCCCGCGCAGGATGAGTTTCTCAGCGCGAGAGAAGCCGCCAACCTGCTCGGCGTAAAGCTGCCGACCGTCTACGCCTATACCAGTCGCGGGCTCATCCAGAGCGTGCCCGGCGGCAAGGGTCGGACCCGGCGCTACCGCCGCAGTGATCTCGAGCGTCTCTGCGCCCGGCGCGACGCGCGAGCCGGCCATGGTCCGGTTGCGGCCGGGGCGCTGCGGCAGGGCCAGCCTGTGATGGACAGTGCGATCACGATGATCTCGCTCGAACGCGGTCCCTTCTATCGTGGCCGTGCCGCCATCGATCTCGCGAGGGAGGGGCGGAGCTTCGAATGGGTTGCTGAGGGCCTCTGGTCAGGAGACTGGAGCCATCGGGCCGATGCTTTGAATTGGCAACCGGACGGATTGGGATTTGAGCTCGCCGGTCTCGTCAACGCTCTGCCGGCACGGGTCGGCCCGCTTTCGGTCCTGAGCATCGTCATTTCGCTGCTCGCCGCGCGTGATCCGGGTCGATTCAGCTGGCATCCGGATGCAGTCCTGCCCCGTGCGCGCGGGCTGTTGCGGCGATCGGCCGCGGTACTCGCGCTCGGCCAACCGGAGATCGATCCTGAACAGGCGGTCAACGCATCGCTGTCCGCCCCCAATCTTGCCCTCGCCATCGGCGCCGCCTTCTCGCGCAATCTCGTGGCGGACGAGGAGTCGGCACTGAACAAGGCACTGGTCCTCGCAGCGGACCACGAACTGAACGCTTCGACGTTTGCCGCGCGCGTCGTCGCATCGACGGGGGCAGACGTTTACGGATGCCTGTCTGCAGCGCTGGCCGCTCTCTCTGGACCGAGGCATGGGGGCGCAGCAGACCGCGTCGACGCGCTTCTTCTCGAGGCCGGCCCAGCCGAACGGGTCGAGCATGTCGTGCACGATCGCCAACGGCGTGGCGAGGTCATCGAGGGTTTTGCACATCCAATCTATGCGCCCCATTCCGATCCGCGAGGAACGCTGCTGATCGAGATCGCGCGTGACCTGCGCGGTTCGAGCCCGGAAGTCCAGTCGGTACTCGCGTTGGTCGACGCGATGCAGCAGGGTGGCTTCGGAGGGCCGTCGATCGATGTGGGATTGGTCGCGGTTGCCCGCGCGCTGGCGCTGCCGGTCGGAAGCGCGACCGCGCTCTTCGCCGTTGGGCGCACAGTCGGGTGGGTCGCCCATTCACTCGAACAGTATGACGCTGGTTATCTGCTGCGCCCGCGCGCGCGATATCGCGAGGATCTCGACGCCCGACGTCGCGACACGCAGTAGCTTTCGTTGCGAGAGGCTTGCGAGCATTGGGAAGCGGCGCAGGGCGCCATGGGGAGAATCGGGTGAGTGGAGCGGCCGTGGAAGAGACGCCGGGTCTTGCCGGGATGCTTCGGACTCCGCTCTTCTGGACCTGCCTGCTCGCGCTCGGTCTCGCTGCCTACGTCTACTATCCACTTTTCTTCCCGCCCAGCTTCCAGACGCTGAACGTTCGAAGTGAAGCGTTCTTCTTTCAGGCGAACGAAGCGGCCGGTGGCCCGGTTCTGGTTCTCGCGCTCTGGCTCGCGTTTCGGCGGAGTCACTATCGTGATGTACTCCGCGGCCCGGGCGCGAGTGCCGCTGCCGCCGTCGCGCTCCTGTTGTCCCTCGCGCTCTTTGGATGGGGCGTTTACACCAAGGCGCCCGATCTCCGGCTTGCAAGCCTGATCGGTCTGCTGGTCGGATTCGTCCTTCTTCTGGGCGGCCGAGCAGGATTGCGGGCGTACTGGCTGCCGATTTTTTTCATCGGCTTCGCGTTGCCAGTTTCGCCCGTGCTGATCGCCGCGACGATCTATCCCATTCAACTCGGTACCGCGCAATATGCGGGATTGATCCTGAATGGCATCGGACTCGACGCCATCGTTCAGGGCGACCAGATTCTCCGACCCGAAAATACCTTCATTGTCATCGAGACTTGCAGCGGCGTTCGAACGATGGTGACGCTGAGCATGTTGACCATTCTGCTGATCGATCTTTTTGAACGTCGGCGTTGGCATGCGGCGATCCTGATCGCGCTCGCTCCCATCGTTGCGTTCCTTGTCAACGGCCTTCGTGTCGTGAGCCTCGTTTTGAATCCGCACTCCTCGATTCATTCGATCCACAATCTTCAGGGCATCGTCATGTTGTTGGTCGGCCTCACTGCGATCTATCTGATCGATGGACGACTCGAGCATGTTCTTGGCAGCCTTGATCCGAACGCAGAATCTGGGGATTACGGCATCACTCGAAGCGGGGGATCGTCGGCGTCTAGACGCACAGTCAACGTGATGAGCATCGCACTGCTGCTCGTCGCGATGCTCGCCCTCGACGGGTTCGGTACGACTTGGAGCCATGCGCGAAGTCTCGAGGAGAAACCCGGCGAACTACTCACACGCGTCTTCGGAAATGATCCCGGCCCACCCATCGAGATGGACTACAACTTTGTCGGGAGCGTGCACTACCTCGCGGATGCGCGTCACCGCGTCGAGATCGACGGGGCCATCGTCGAAGTCTTCCTCGGCGTGGCCAACGAGCAGGACCGCGAGTATTCGATCTTGACCAAACGTCTGGCGTGGCCCGAGACCGGCTATGCGCTGGTCGACGAGAAAACCGAGAGGATCATTGCCGGCGGTCCATGGGTGAGGCGAACGCTGCTGCGCCGCGGAGTGCGCTCACTGCTTTCCTATTCCTGGATCGCGCGGCGAGGCAGTCTGCCGGCTGAATGGTTTAGGCACGCCGCGGCACTAGATCGAAGTCCGCTCGTTCGGCACGGGCACATGCTCGCGATTCGGCTTTCGACGCGTCTCGAGCCTGGAGGATTGGGCGTTGAAGAGGCAGAAGACCGGATCCATCAGGTTTGGGCCAGTTTGGCGCCGTATTTGATCGACTACGCTCCGACCATGTGATTTCCCCCTCTCCTCTGGATGAGACCAATGCTCTTCAAGTTTCCTCAACATTTTCCTCTGTAACGGAAAAAGTTTTCCATTTCTATGGGCAGGTTGTTTATGCAACTCAATGAAAACAATGAGTTAGCAGATTCTTCGCATGGCATGACAATTGCTGCAGCGAATATCTCCTGCGCCCCGATTGGGGCGAGGGATGATGTGGACCGAACGAGAAACGCCCCGTTGATCAATTGAGTCCACAAAAATTTTCCGATTAGCCAAAATTGATGGAATTTCCCGAGGGGCTTCTGGTATTGTACTCCCAGTGGAATGGGAACGGCATGGTTTGAGAACCCCTAACTGCGTTTTTCCTCAAGTGCGTTTTGTCCTCAAAATTAG
>JAQBEG010000399.1:0-3949 GCA_032123985.1 Deltaproteobacteria bacterium | reverse complement strand
TCGAGATCGTGGACTACCACAAGGGGTGATCACATGGCACCGAAGAAGTTAGATCCGATTCACCCGGGAGAGATCCTCGCCGAGGAGTTTCTCGCTCCCCTGGAAATCTCCCAATATCGGCTCGCGAAAGACATCAGCGTCCCGCCCCGTCGCATCAACGAGATCGTTCAGGGAAAGCGTGGGATCTCGGCAGATACCGCGCTTCGCCTATCCCGATACTTCGGAACATCCGAGCGATTCTGGCTCAACCTTCAGTCGCACTACGACTTGGAACTCCAGAAGGACAAGCTCGGACCGCGACTCAAAAAGGAAGTCGTCGAACTCCAGCGAGCAAGCTGAGAGTCGGGCCGTACAACGGATCGGCGTTCAGCGGCTTGCGGCGACCTAGCGCGCAGCCGCAGAACGCGGCGTTGGTGCACGAATCGTAGAGAAAGTTGGCCAATTTCCCCGACCTCGGCGGTCCTTTCGGCCCAATCGGCCACCTTCTCAACATGAACTCAAGAGTCCACCGCAAGTACAAGACGAAGTACCGCGTGAGCAACTGGGCCGAGTACGATCGCGCGCTCGTGCAACGAGGTGACATCACACTCTGGTTCTCTCCGAATGCGCGGGACTCTTGGACGCCTGGACCGTCGGGAAAACGAGGCGGCCAGCGGAAGTTCTCAGATCAGGCAATTGAGACGGCACTCATGCTTCGGCTCGTCTTCAACTTGCCGCTCCGGCAGACGGAGGGTTTCCTTCGATCAGTCTTGTCGCGGATGGCACTCGACCTCGAAGCTCCCGACCGCACCACCGTCTCCCGCCGGAGTCAGCAACTCCGATATCGGTCTCCGTCTCGCCGCACCAAAAGGCCCCATGCATCTCATCGTCGACAGCACTGGGCTTTCCATCGTCGGCGAAGGCGAGTGGGCCGAGCGCTCGTGATCGCACCGTGATGAGGATGAAGGAGATCGGCGGCCGTCAATGGAAGAAGGGATCGGGGTACCACCAGCAGGCTCGCGTGGAGAACACCTTATTCAGATACAAAACGATCATCGGCGACCGGCTTCGTACTCGTCATCCGGAATCACAGCAAAGGGAAGCACTGATCGCTTGCAACATCCTGAATCGAATGGCGGAGCTCGGCCGGCCAGACTCCTTTTCGATCGGCAGCGGATGAAGATCGATGGCGAGAGAGCCGATGCCAGATTGCCGATTCATGCACCAACGCCGGAAATGGGCCGAAATCGCAGATCGAACACACGCCGAAGCATCTGAAGTTGTGCATTTTTTTGTTCGGCCGATTTTTGGCACACTACGACATCGTCGAATGCCTATGGTTTGCCATCCGCAGGTCCCGAATTCGTGGCATAGCAAGGGAGAATCCAGTGAAACAACCGCTTCGGTCTCTGACTCTGCTCGGCCTCATGCTCGCCGTGCTGCACGCCGCCCCACCCGCCTACGCGCGCACGAGCGACGGTGGCGGCTGGATCATGCTCTACGGATCGGGATCCTTGGCGCCGGTCCGGAAAGATCTGTCGAGGCTGCTGTGGTGGTTCGATACTCAGCTACGGATGCGTGACGACTCGAACGGCTACGACCAGCTGTTGATCCGGCCGGGCGTGGGGGCCGATCTAGGCCTCGGGTTCTCGGCCTGGCTGGGCTACCTCTACGTCAACGAAGATCCAAGCGGCCGATCGAACTTCCACGAGCACCGCCCGTGGCAGCAGCTGCTGTGGAAGGGATCGCTCGCATCCTTCGGCGTCCAGAGTCGTACCCGACTCGAGCAGCGCTTCATCGACGGCGACGGCGAGGCGGCCTGGCGCTTTCGGGAGTTCGTGAAGGCTAGCTACGCCTTTTCATCTGCTCCGCGCTTCGGCCTGGCGGTCTACGACGAGGTGTTCTTCGACCTGAACGACACGTCGGAGGGAGGCGACACGGGCTTCGCCCAGAACCGCTTCTTCATCGGACCGACCATGAAGCTGGGCGACGAAGGGCGGGCGACGCTCGAGCTCGGCTACCTGAATCAGTTCATCCGTCGCGATGGCGGCTCGGACTCGGTGAATCACCTGGTGTCGCTGAATCTGCTGTTCAATCTGCCTTAGCTCAGGGTCGAGATCGTAGGAGCGTGCGCTCCCGCAAAACATGGAGGCCGCATTCCCACGGACGCGGCGGGCGACCGGAGCACTAAACCGAACCGCACAACTTGGCAACAGAGATCAACGCGCGCGCCGGCGTCGATTGAGCCCCGAACCCGCCGTCTCCGGTTCGGGTTCACTTGAGCCCCACGCCCAAAACCCCTCGGAATCGCGTGAATTTCTCGGCCTATTTCGGAATGTTTCGGGAGAGTCTCTACACCCACAGACTGGGTGGCGGTGGGAGGAGTCTGGGGGAACTCGTCTCGGCAGTCGATCTGCCGATCCAGTGGGAGGGTCCCCCGTCAACAACGCTCCTCCCTCGAGCACGCGAGCGACGCGTCGCTCGCGCTAGGGCACGAACCGCTCCGCAGCCCGTGCGGTCACGTCACGCCAAGACTGGGTTTCGGTGAGCGGCATGCGGAAGGGAACGATCCCAAGAGCAAGAATCCCGTACCGGTAAACGGGATGGAGCTGCCGGCGGAACCAACCGTCGTGGAGCATTCCGATCCAGACTGGAGAGAGCCTAACGAAATCGAAGACCAGCGGATTCTCCGGGAGCATGCCGTTGATCGTCATGCGCGCGACGGCCGCGATCAAGAGCATGGTTGCCGCGAGGACCATCCAACGCTTGTGAACCTCAGGTCGATCGCGGAACCTCAGGTCGATCGCGATAGTGGATCGCGATAGTGGATCGCGAAGAGAAAGAGCACAGGAAAGATCAGCATGTCGGTGAGCGGCGATAAAGCCTGAATCTGCGCCCCACCTAGATTTCCGAGTCGAACGCGGTCAGCGAACCGACTCCAGGTGACGGCAAGGCCGGCGATCTAGACCACGGCGCCATAACCGATCCCTAAGAGTCCAATTCTTCGATGGGGTCGCCCCCGGCGAAACATCGGAAGCGCTGCCTGCAGTGTGAATAGGATCCGCCACCCCACATAGATGAAGACATGAATATGAACCGTCGTCGTCTTGTCGAGACTGCCGTCCATGGCTGGGCCGATATACCCGGGCCAGAAGCCGACGAGCGCGATCGCCCACATCCATAGAGCTAAGAAGAGGTAGAGGCCGCGATCGAGGAGGCGTCGGTAGTCCATTGCCGGGGCGCTACAGTAGTACTCAAGGGCTCATCCGGTGTAACGTCGAAGCATGGCAAAAAGCAAAGACAAGAAACCCAAGGCGAAGACCAACAAGGCCAAACTTACGGCGAAGGAAAAAAAAGGAAAAAAGCTCAAGAAGAAGGAGAGGTAGGGCCTCCAGCAAGCCAGTACCGATAGGCGGTGGGAGTGACTATTCAAGACCTCGGTAGTGTCGGAGAGCTAATCGCTGCGATCGCTACTGTCGCGACGCTCATCTACTTGGCCGCGCAGATTGGCGTTGGTGCATGAGTTGGTGCATGAGTTGGTGCATGAATAGAAGGGTGGATTCGGTCAATCACGCTGATTTTGATTATCCGCTGGCCCAATCGGCCACATTCTCTCCATGAACTCAAGAGTCCACCCCAAGTACAAGACGAAGTACCGCGTGAGCAACTGGGCCGAGTACGATCGGCAGATACTCGCTCCGGCCTAATCGGCCGCAGCTCCCCTACGACACGATCGCGATCTATGATGCCGCTGCAGCACGCGGTGCGAAAGTCATCGTTCCACCGAGAATATCAGCGACGAGATCGATGCGATCTAGCGCTCGCGATCGCACAGTCAGACGCGTAAGGAAGGTCGGCCGTCGCCGGTGGAAGAAGGAATCGGGATACCACCAGCAGGCCCGCGTAGAGAACACCTTCTTCAGGTACAAGTCGATCATTGGCGACCGGCTGCGTGCGCGTCATCCCAAGT
>JAQBEG010000398.1:0-6956 GCA_032123985.1 Deltaproteobacteria bacterium | reverse complement strand
GCTCATCACGCCGAGAAGAACGAAAGCAATGATTTTCAAGAGATGAGACCTCTCGATTCCTGCGGCATGATGCGTTTCAACTCGCCTGCTGCAGCATTGAACTCGCCGTCTCATCGATCCAGCGCAGCAAATGGTCTTCGTCCTTCGTATCTGGAATCAAGGTCAGTCGATTGATGCCCATGTCGCGGAATTTCAATGCGTCGTCGACGCTGGCACGCGGAAGCGGCGTGATCGAGAGTTCGAGGGTGCCTAGTGCAGCATCCCGCCCTTCGGCCTGCTCGATTTGCGCCAGTTCTTTGAGATACGCCGCACCACGCTCATGGTCGACAAAGAATCCGTACCATCCGTTTCCGCGCCGAACGGCTCTCCGAAGGGCCGGCGAACTATGGCCGCCGACGTGCACCGGCGGATGCGGAATTTGAACGGGACGCGGGTGTGCATCGATGCCTGCAAAGCGCACGGTTTCTCCAGCGAAGGTCGGGTTTTTCTGTGTCCATAGCGCCTTGATCACGTCGATGTATTCATCGGTGCGCGCGCCACGGTCCTCGAACGGAATTCCCATTGCGCGAAACTCGGGTTCTAGATAACCGGCGCCAAGGCCGAATAACAGCCGCCCCCGTGATGCCACGTCGACGGTGGCGAGTTCTTTCGCGAGTTCCACCGGATTTCGCTGCGGCAGGATGATGATCCCGGTGCCGAGCTTCAGCGTCTCGGATTGACCGGCCAGGAATGCGAGCCAGGTAGAGGTATCTGCGAAGGGCGTCTGCGGCGCGGAAGGCGATGGGGGCGCCTGCGGATCGGGCAGGACGATATGCTCGCCGGTCCAGACCGATTCGAAGCCCGCTCCCTCCGCCGCTTTGACCGCCCTTGACGCGATTCCGGGATCCGCGAGCAGGCCGTTGTTGATACCGAAGATTCCGAACTTCATCGTCGTTGCCTTTATACTCGTCGGAGGATTAGTCGGAGGATAAGCCGGAGGCCGGTGGAAAAGCGATGTCACCCCCGCCTTCGGGTGGAACACCGATCGGATCTTTCTGATCGAGGATTCGCTGCATCCGATTTTCGACGACATTCAGCCAATTCGGGTGCGGGAGTACGTAGAAGCGATCTGCCTCGATGGAATCGGCGACGAGACGCCCCACCACTGCCGGATCGAGTCCGCCGGCGATGAGCTTGCCGACCACCTGGCGAAAGGCTTCGTCCTCGCCTCGCCGCGGTCCCGGATCGGGTCGGGGGGCCTCGGGTCGATTTCGTTCGGATTCGAGAATGCGTGTACGTACCCAGGCAGGACACAGCACCGATACACCGATGGAATGATTTGCCGCTCGGAGCTCGCTGAACATGCTTTCCGAGAGAGCGACGACCGCGTGCTTCGTCACGCCGTAGATTCCCATTCCGTGCATCAGACCGGCCATCGACGCCGTGTTCACGATATGCGCCGGTGTCCCCTGATCGATCATGACGGGAATGAAATGTCTGATCCCGTAGATGACGCCCATGAGGTTCACGCCCATGACCCAATCCCAATCGGCCTGCGGCGCTTCCCACGTCGTGCCGCCACCGCTTCCGGCTACGCCCGCGTTATTGCACAGGACGTGAACCGCGCCGAATCGAGTCAGCGTCTCATCGCGTAATCGCTCGACCGAATCAGCGCTCGATACATCACATTCGACACCAACGACTTCGCCGCCGCTGGCTCTCAGTTGATCCACCGTCGCTACGAGCGATTTCGACTCGACGTCTGCGAGCACGACTTTCATCCCTCGCTCGAGAAAGATTTCTCCCATGCCACGGCCAATACCACTGGCACCCCCGGTGACGACTGCGACTTTTCCCTTCAGATCCTGCACGGGGTCCCTCCATCCGCGAATCGCGACTATAAGGGCTTTACGCGCTCGCTTCTATCTCCGATCATCGCCAGCGGACTGTGATTCACAAGATGGAGCCCCGAGATCCCATGACTCAGATTACCCCCTTCGAAATCAAGATCCCGGACGAACAGCTCGACGACCTGAAGCAGCGCCTTGCCAACGCCCGCTGGGCCGAAGCCGAGCCGGTCGACGACTGGTCGCAAGGCACGCCCCTGGCCTACTTGAGGGAGGTCTGTGAATACTGGGGGAAAGAATACGATTGGCGCGAGCGCGAGAAGCGACTCAATCGATTTCCGCAATTCAAGACCAGGCTCGCCGGACTCGACATTCACTTCATCCACGTGAAGTCGCCCGAACCGAACGCAACGCCGCTTGTCATGACGCACGGCTGGCCTGGCTCCATCGTCGAGTTTCAAAAAGTCATCGGCCCGCTCTCCGACCCGGTCGCACATGGCGGAAATGCGGAAGACGCATTCCACGTCGTGTGCCCGACACTTCCCGGCTACGGCTTCTCCGGCAAGCCGACCGAAACGGGCTGGGGTGTCCAGAAGATCGCAGACGCATGGGCGGAATTGATGGCGCGGCTCGGTTACGAAAAATATGTCGCGCAGGGAGGGGACTGGGGTTCGATGGTGACCTCGTGTATCGGTGCACAAGATCCGGCGCATTGCCTCGGCATCCACCTGAACATGGCGATCGCACCACCGACTCCCGAATCGATGGACAATCTGACAGAGCTCGAGCAGAGCGCGCTGGCTGGGATGAAATACTACACCGATCACGACAGCGGGTATTCAAAGCAACAGTCGACCCGGCCGCAGACGATCGGTTACGGGCTCGTCGATTCACCCGTCGGTCAGGCGGCCTGGATCCTCGAGAAATTCTGCTCGTGGACGGATTGCAATGGTCATCCCGAGAACGCACTCACCCGAGACGAAATGCTCGACAACATCATGCTTTACTGGCTGCCCGCGGCGGCCGCATCGTCCGCACGTCTTTATTGGGAGAGCTTCAATTCTCCCCCGATGATGAAGATCGATGTTCCGGTCGGCGTCAGTGTCTTCCCACACGAAATTTTCAAGGCGTCCAAGCGCTGGTGTGAAGCTCGCTATAGCAAGCTCGTTTACCACAACGTGTTGGACAAGGGCGGCCATTTCGCGGCCTTCGAACAGCCTGAAATCTTCGTCGAAGAAGTCCGGGCGGCGATGCGCCTGGTTCGCGCGAAATAACACGCTTAGTCATGAAAGCCCAAGCCCCTCGCAGCGCCAGCTCCGTCCGCCAGGAAGGACGCATTTCCGTGCTGTGAGTCAGCTCTCGAGAACTAGATCGATCGGGAGGACTCCGATCGCCTCGAGCCAATCATTCTTTGGATATCACGACGGTCTGGTGGTCGAAGTCTGGATTCTGCCATCCCGGCGGCGCTTGAAACTCCGCGGCAGGCTCGAGTCGGGAAACATAATCCAGGACCGCGCGCATCTCGGCGTCTTCGAAGTTCTTGATTTGCTTCACCATCTCCGGATCTGCGTTCTGTCGCTGTCCGCTTCGAATCTGCTCGAATTGGGTGACCAGATAGTTGTAGTGCTGTGCCTGAATGCGCGGCCTGAACTTCGTGTTGTCGCCCTCCCCCTCTGGCCCGTGACAGGCAGCGCAATTTGCGGCGTAGAGAAGCGCACCGAGTTCTAGATCCGTGCCTGCGCCCTTTCCGTTCTGCACACTGATTTCCAGCGTGTCGATATAGCCGGCTACATCAGCTACGGCCTGCGTTCCACCGATGGCTTCGACCGATGAGTACGGAACCATCAGCTGATTGGCGCGGTTCCCGGATCGAATATCGGCCAACTGTTTGATGATGACATTGTGATGTTGTCCGGCGAGTTGCGGCACGACTCCGCTCGCGAGTCCCCAGCCCTCCGGCGTGTGACAGGCCGCGCAGCCACGGTAGATCTCCAGTCCGTTTTTGATGTTCGGCTTCAGAGTCAGCGCAAGTTCTAGTTCCCGCGCGGCGTTCGCCTGAACTTTCGCCTTTGCTGCGGCGATCTCTTTCGCGCGATCAATCTTGGGTGCCGGATCCTGCTCGGATATCTTCAGCACCTTGATGCAGTATTTGAGACCTCGCTCCGCGCGAGCGACATGACCGGCATAATAGAGTTGCGTTGCGAAGTCGCGTCTGTTCAGGCAGGTGACCAGCGCTTCTTTGACGACGTGATTCGGATTCGTCTCCAGCGCCCGATCAACGCGCGCCAATGCGCTCTCGAACGCGTCGGCGAAGGCCAGCGATGGGGCCACGACGGCCAGAATCAGCGCGAGGCTCACGACCCAATTTCGACAACACCTAGCGTTCTCGATGCCCAATGATTCCCCCTGTCCGCGAAGCGAATCGTTTAGTGCACAACCATGTGGCACGGACACCGTACTCATGCGTCGGGCTGCTTCGTGTTATTCGACTGCTCGCAATCGAAAACAAGTTAGGGAACGGGGTCGAAAAATTCACCAATCCCGAATTGTTCGGTACGGCGAAAGAAAGTGAGGCGAGAAACTCAACTTGCGGCTTCGCGCCTCAAAGTGTGGCACCAGGGCACGCTCGGCCTTTCGGCCCAGAGGCTGAGATCCAATTCAGCGGCCGATGTTTTGTTTGAAACTCGACGGCGCGCCCTCGAAGGCGCGCAGATTGACTCAAAGCGGGATGAGCAGATCGAGCAGCATGGCCATGAACACGGCCGCCAGGAAGATCAGGGACACGCGAAACACGCCGCGTGCTGCTTCGTCGGTTCGTTCCTGAAAGAGACGGTAGGCGCGGTAGAGGAACCAGAGTCCCATCGGACACGCGATCGCGAAATAGATCGGACCCATTAGACCCAGAAAATACGGCGCCAGCGTGACGGGCAGGAGTCCCGCGGTATAAGCAACGACGCGCCGGCGGGTCGCCTCGTCGCCAATTACCTCGGGCGGCATCGGGATCCCAGCCGCCTTGTAGTCGTCTTTTCGGTAGAGCGCGATCGCCCAGACATGCGGCGGCTGCCAGAAAAAGACGATGGCGAAGAGCGTCCAGCCCGCTGCACCGATCGACCCGTTGACCGCAGCATCCGCAATCAGGGGCGCTGAGGCACCGGCGGCGGCGCCGATGATCGCGTTCCAGATCGAGCGAGGCTTCAACCAGACCGTGTAGATGAACACGTAGAAGAGAATGCTGGCCACGCCGACGAAAGCCGCCGGCATGCCCGCGACCCAGCCGAGCAGAAGGGTCGAAGCCACCGCGAGGGCGATGCCAAAGACGAGCGCGGCCTGGGGCTCGATCAATCCGGATGGAAGCGGACGAGACTTGGTCCGCTCCATGCGCGCATCGAGATCACGTTCGATATAGGCGTTGAGGGTATTGGCGGAAGCCGCCGCGAGCGCGATACCCGTGATGACCAGCAAACTAAACGTGAAGCTCGGCCAGCCACCAGCGGCCATGCCCAGCACCGGCAAACCTGTGAACAACACCATCGGCAATAGCCGTGGCTTGGTCAGGTCGAGATAGTTTCTAGCGGTGGTGAAGACTGTTTCGCTCATGCTTTCCGGGTACTTGGACGCGGCCCCCCAAGGGTCCGTATCGACGGCTCGGCAACGGGTAACACAGAGCCACTCGCCGTGCATTGATCCAATCGACGCTGATTCTGCTGCGATCACGAGTTCGGGAGAACGTGAAGTAGTCTAGCCTACCGTTTCTATGGGCGAGACGAACATCCCGACTGAAGAAGCGCAGCAACAAAGCGATGCACATCACCCGAGCCTCGTCGCGAGGCTCGGCCTGCGCTTTTTCGGAATCCTCTCCGGAACCCTCTTGCGGCTACTTGGAGCGACCTGGCGAGTCGAGGTCGTTGGTGACGATCCGCGAAAAAATGAGGACCTGAGCGCATCTCGAGCAGATGATCACGCTCATCTTGCAGCGCTCTTTCATGAATCGATGCTGCCCTGTGCGTGGTTCTTCCGGGATAGGAGCTACAGCGTGGCGGTCAGCCGTAGCCGCGACGGTGACCTGATCCAGTCCACACTGCTTGCAATGGGCTATTCGGAGCCCGCCCGAGGATCGAGTTCTCGCGGTGGTTCAGCGGCCCTTCTCGGCCTGAGGCGACAACTCGGCGCTGGAACGACTGTTGCAGTCCTCGTCGATGGCCCGCGCGGTCCGGCGCGGGTCGCCAAGACGGGCATCGTCTCCCTGGCCCGCCTGTCCAATGCAGCAATTCAACCCGTAGCGTTTTCGGCACGCCCGGCGTTTCGCCTTGGCAGCTGGGACCAGAGCCTCCTGCCCCTACCCTTCGCCCGCGTCGTTTGCGCTTTTGGCAAACCAATCGAACCGGAATCTGACGCAGACGAGGCCCGTGAACAGAGGGCCGCGCGCCAGCTCGACGAACGGCTCGTCGCGCTCCATCACGAAGCGGACCGGGTGCTTCTGTCAACCTAGGGGCGTGATTGGCCAGCACGAGCGCAGGCCGGTCGCAAGAGAGCGAACGTTTCGTCAAACCCCGGCAAGCGCCTCATCTAGCAACTGCCCAAGCCAACCGCCGATATCCGGATGATCGAGCAGCCCAGCCTGACGCAGCCGTGACGCGGCGATCACGTGGACCTCAGCCGCCGTTCGTGCCGCCAATGCGGCCCGGGCGTCCGCCTCGACCTGGCTCGAGTCGAGCGCGCGAATGATCTCTTTGACGACGGGGATCGCAGCTGGCGTACCCGACAATTCTTCGATGCCCAGGCCGACGAGAATCGGTACGCAAAGCGGGTTGGCCGCCATCTCGCCGCAGACCGAGACCGGGATTCCTGCCTCGTTGGCGGCTCGAACCGTCATCTGGATCAGCTGCAGCACGGCGGGATGAAGCGAATCGTAGAGATGGGCAACACGTTCGTTGCCACGGTCGACTGCGAGCGTGTATTGCGTGAGATCGTTCGTACCGATGCTGAAGAAGTCGCATTCCTCAGCGAGGACGCGCGCCGTCAGCGCGGCCGAGGGGACCTCGATCATGACTCCAATCTTGAGATCCGGATCGAAGGGGCTGCCCTCGCTCTCGAGTTCGAGTTTCACCCGATCGATCAGGGCCTTCGCCT
>JAQBEG010000397.1:0-4905 GCA_032123985.1 Deltaproteobacteria bacterium | reverse complement strand
ATCGCTTTCATGTCGAGATACTGCGCTGCGCTCAATTCCTGGAGCCATCGCACGGCATCGGGAACCAGGCTCATTGCGCGAATCACGTTGCCCGTCTGCGCACCCCAGAGATCTGCCTCCTCACCCGACGGTCGACCGGGCGGCAGCATCGGCACCCATGCTTCGTTTTTCACAGCGGTGGCCGGGCGCTTAAGGGAAGGCTCTCCCGCACGGGGCTCCGGCAACCGCTCCGGAGGGATGCCCATGGCACGATGAAATGCATCGACGCTCCGAAGCGAGACCACAACGCTCAGAAGCTCGACGTAATGCGTGATCGGAACACCCTCGTTAGGCAGGCCATCGACCCAATTTTCGGTCAGCCGGGTCGCATCGGTCACGATGCGATGAACGGCGTCGATTGCCGCGACGGGCAGGACATCGCCACTCACGTCGTCGTGATCGCCGCTTTCGCTGAACGGCGAGAGCGCTTCGCGCCGCGTCCGACAGAATGAGCAGTAGTCGGCTGCGCGGGCCTCAGCCGCGATTGCGACGCGCTCGCGGCCGTTCCACCATGTGCCGGGCTCGGCAATTCGCGTCCAGGCGAGTCGGTGTGCGACGACGAGATCTTCTCGAATGGGGTCTTCGACCTGATCGGCGTAATCGAAAAAAGAGGTCTCGGGCACCATTGAATTTTCTCCTCGGGCGCTTCAATCCTCCCGATATGGCCGGCTCCCGTCAAGCGGAGAGAAAGCGAGAGACCTGGCCCTGCCCCGGATCGTTCTTGGTTCTTTCTGTCCGCGGACAAAAGCTCCCCAACACCTCAAGAACACGGGGTATTCTTCCCCTTTGTCGGAATTGTATCGAAGCGACGGACACCGATGACAAAACGCGAGGCGGGCCGCCCGCCCTGCTACGCTGCCAACGATGGAGCGGGGGAAATTGACATTCTCGAGCGGGCGTGACCGATCTACACGGCTCCTCACGAACCCACTCCTCATTCCGATCGGGATTTCGCTCTTCTTGTTGTCGACGGTCGCAGCCGCCCAGAACGCACTGCTCGACCCCCTCGATACCGCGTCGCAGAAGTCTCGACACGAAGCCGATCGGCAGTCCGATCAACAGAGCGAAGGCGATCCACTTCTCTCTATCGAGCACGCGCTCGCCGAGGCACAACAGCGACTCGCCTCGCTCGATAGCGCAAGGATGGCTGGTGACGATCGTGCGGATAGCCATTCTTCCTCTGCCCGCGAAGCGTCTGTACGGCTCGTCCGTGTCCTCGAGCAACGACGCGAAGCGCAGATTCGAACGAACAACCTGAATATCGGCCGAGCTGCAATCGAAATGGGATTGGCGCGCGATCCGAGTGAACTCTTCGGCGCTCCACCGCCCTTCCCCGTTCCGGTCCTCGACGGCGTTCTTCAATCATGGAAACGAGAAGCCGACCAAGAATCGAAACATCGGATCGTGCTCGAAGATCTTCAGGCCAACCTCCAGCTAGCGCGCGAAATCGCCTCCGGACTCGAGAAAGATCGCCGTCGTCTGCGTGACGTCCTCGAGAAAACACACGAAGACGTCGAAACGATTCGGCTGGAGGCTGAGCTTCGTACGCTGAATGACCAGATCTTGATCGCGAGAGAACAGGTCGCCCTCGCCGAACAACGCGTTTTGAACGCGACGATCGAACACGACATCAAGGAAATTGCGACGCGCCAGGCCCGCGCGGCGTTGACCTGGGTCGAAGCCCATCTCTCGCCCCGGGATACAGATCTGGCCGATGCCATCGAACGGATCGACCGAGACCGTTTCGAACTCGATCGCGAAATCGACCTGGCCCGATCCCGCCTGATCGCCTCCGAGAGTAATCTGCACGCGACCGAAGAGCGCACGGGCCTCATCGACTCGAAAGCCGAAGTCGAATTCAGCCTCGAGCTCGCCGCTCGCCGAAAACTGCTTTCACATCGCCAACACATCGTTGCGCTGCTCAATGAACGCATAGAGCGGCTCGGGCGCATGCGCACGACCTGGCAACGTCGTTATGCCGTTCTCGGAAACAGGCTAGACCTCGATGAAGCACCCGGTTGGCGAGACGCCGCCGAAAACGAACTCGAACGACTCACGCGGCTAAGACGCATCCACGAGACCCAACTCGCGCAACTCCGGCTCGAACTCGCAACGCTGCTCCGCGATCTAACGCTTCCCGGTGCGCCGGATTCCGTGCGCTGGCTGAAACTCGAACTCGAAGACCTCGAGATCCTCGCTGGGATCTACCAATCGGATCTGGCCACGGTCGACACCGCCATCCAGCTCGAAGACCGGCTGCGGGCGGAGCTTCTGGCGCGGCTGAATGATCGCAACCTCGGCGAACGAATGCAGGGATTCGCCGAGAATCTTCGCTCCTTCTGGAGTTTCGAACTCACGACATCCGCGGATCGCCCGATCACACCGGGCAAGATTCTGATTGCGTTCGCCGTCTTTGCCATCGGATACCTCTTTGCGCGCTTCATGATGCGCATTCTTGCGAGACGATTCTTTCCTCGACTCGGCTTCGATGCCGGCGCGTCGAATGCATTCGGGTCGCTCGCGTTCTACGCGCTGCTCGGCGTGGCCTTCCTTTTTGCACTTCGGGCGGTGAACATTCCGCTGACCGCCTTTGCGGTCGTCGGCGGCGCACTCGCTCTCGGCATCGGATTCGGTAGCCAGGCGGTCGTGTCAAATTTCATCAGCGGCCTCCTGCTCCTCGCCGAGAGGCCGATTCGAACCGGCGACCTGATCGAGATCTCTGGCGTCGTTGGAACGGTCGAGACGATCGGCCTGCGTAGCACGCGCGTCCGCACCGCCGACAATTTCCACATCATCGTGCCTAATGCCTCATTTCTCGAAGCAAATGTCATCAATTGGACGCATCAGGATCCACGCATGCGACTCCGAATCCGGGTCGGCGTCGCCTATGGATCTGCCACGCGCGATGTCGAACGCGTCCTCGTCGAAGCAGCGACTGCCCATGCGCGGACCCTCGACCATCCGGCTCCCGCCGTCTATTTCAGTGACTTCGCTGACAGCGCTCTGCTCTTCGAAATTCGCTTCTGGATCCGTTACGACGAACGGACGGATCGGTCTTCGATCCTGAGCGATATCCGCTTTCGCATCGACGAACTCTTCGCGGAAAATGGGATCGTAATTGCGTTTCCGCAGATGGATGTCCATCTCGATGGAATCGGTGCCGTTGCGACCGCGCTCACGCCACATATAACGAGGAACTAGAATGAAAGTCCTGCGCACTCCGGACACGTGCTTCCAAGACCTACCTGGCTATGCCTTCGACCCACACTACACCGACGTGCCGGACGGCGACGGCGGAAGCCTGCGAATCCATCACCTCGACGAAGGTCCCCGGGACGGCGAGACCATTCTGTGTATGCACGGTCAGCCGACCTGGAGTTATCTCTATCGCCATATGATCCCGGTCTTGACCGAATCGGGATTTCGCGTGCTTGCACCCGATCTCGTCGGATTTGGCCGGTCGGACAAGCCGGCAGTTCGCGAAGATTTCAGCTACCAGCGCCAGGTCGATTGGATGACCGCGTGGCTAACCCAGAATGAAGTCCAGGGCGCCACGCTCGTCGGGCAGGACTGGGGCGGACTGATTGGTCTGCGTTTGGTGGCGGAAAACGCGGACCGCTTCGCACGAATCGTCGTCGCGAATACGGGCCTACCGACGCCGGGACCCCTCTCGCAGCACCGAATCGATGCGGTCCACGACTTTCGCGAGAACAAACCGACACCGACCTTGGCAGAGGTGATGGCGGCCCTCGGAAATCCGGATTCCAGTCAGCCGGAAATGACGTTTGCACATTGGCAGAAATGGACCTGGGAATCCGAGGACCTCCCTGTGGGCATGATGATCGCCGGCGTCGTCGACGGCCGAACCCTCTCGCCCGCGGAAGTCGCCGCATACGATGCGCCCTTCCCCGATCCCACTTTCAAGATGGGGCCTCGGGCGATGCCGAGTCAGGTGCCGACGCTTCCCGGCGACTCTTCCATCTCGGCGAATAGACGGGCCTGGCAAGCGCTCGGGAAATGGCACAAGCCGCTGCTATGCGCATTCTCTGACAACGACGCTGTCACTGCCGGTGGCGATCTGCGATTCCGGCAGGATGTGCCGGGAGCGGAAGGCCAGCCCCATGTCACGATTCAAGGCGGAGGCCACTTTCTTCAAGAGGGTCGTGGCGAAGAATTGGCACGAGTCGTGGCGGAGTTCGTCAAGTCGACTCCCGTCTGACGCAATTTTGACTCATGAACGCCGTTCGGCGCGAAAGAGCCAGACGCCATCGGGAATCTGCCCGCCGGCCTCTTTCGCGAGTCGCGGATACTTTTCGCCTGCTGCCTGGCGCGCTCGTGCGCGCTCAGAATCGTCGTCAACCCTCACGAGCTCGATGGAGTAGAGATCGTCGCCAACGCGGACGCGCGCGTGACCGTTTTCCAGCGCCATCTGGGGCCACTTCTTTTCCGCCGCGTTCTGCGCCGGGATATAGAGCTCTCCGCCAGATACAAAACAGACGACCGTCACCGAATGTGGATCAGCGGGCTGAACCTCTACAGCGATCGTGAAATGTTCATCGGTGAAGTTCCAGTCTGCGGGTGCCTCCCGTTCGCTGCCGTCGAGTTCGCCACCGGCAAGTGGTCCGATCGGGCCATTGATCACGAGCCGCGCGATGCCGGCGCCAACTAACAAAACCGCGACGAGCGCTGCGAACGCGATACCGATGGTTTTGAGGACCTTCATGCTGGGCTCCCGGTGAATTTCGCTTGAATGCGAACGGATTTCGAGATTTGCCTCGCTTAGAGCGAAGCCATCCCCGGCGCAAGAATCGGCCGCACGGTTGCGGCACGCGCACCGACCAGTCCCTTCACCGCAGCCTCGATCCC
>JAQBEG010000396.1:0-3873 GCA_032123985.1 Deltaproteobacteria bacterium | reverse complement strand
CTCGTGAAGACATTCGGAACGACCTTCTCGAGCGGCGTGCTCGGCTTCGGCGCACAGCCCGCGACGGGGCTCTAGGAAATTCGGCATGGCTGAGAGCCCTGGCGCCGTCCCGATCTACTCCGTTCTCTTTTTGTGTACGGGGAACTCGGCCCGAAGCATCCTTGCGGAGGCCGTGCTCGCGCGATTTGGGTCTCCACGCTTTCGTTCCTTCAGCGCGGGTAGCCATCCCAAGCAGGCGCCACACCCAAGAACACTCGAAACGCTCGAGCGTCTGGGGTACGAAACAAAGGGACTGCGAAGCAAGAGCTGGGATGAGTTTGCGGAGCCTGGGAGTCCGTCGCTGGATCTCATCGTCACGGTCTGTGACGATGCCGCTGGCGAAGCCTGTCCGATCTGGCCGGGCCAGCCGATCACCACGCACTGGGGTCTTCCGGATCCGGCCGCGTTTCGGGGATCGCCGGAGGCGACGAGTGCGTTCTTCGAGAAGATTCACGACCAGCTGGTCGTGAGGGTCAAGGAACTCGTGAGTCTCGACCCATCCTCGATGACCGCCCGAGAGCTTTCGGCTCGTCTCGAAAAGGTTGGTCTTGGCTAGGCGCCGAGCGCGGCGAGTGCATCCGCATATTCGTTCCAGCGAGTGCCCTCGTGCGCGCGTATCCATTGCAATTCGATGCGCGGCTTTGCGTTGGCGAGCGCGTAGAGTTCCTGCACGAGTTCGAGATTCTTGATCGGGCCGCCCTTGCGTTTCCAGCCACGCTTTTCCCAACCCGGCGCCCATTCGTTGATGGTCTTGATGCAGAGTTGACTGTCCGAGTACGCGACGAGATCGCGGTCTTCGGGCAGTTTCTTGAATGCCTCGATCAACGCCTGCAACTCCATGCGGTTGTTGGTGGTACTGGCGGCGCGGCCGTGTCCCTGGGCGAGGATTTCACCGTTCTCGACCCAGACCCACCCCCAGCCGCCGGAGCCCGGGTTCGGATCACAGGATCCGTCGGTGAAGATACCAGTATCGGGCCCGCCGAATTGTGTTTCGAGGACTTCTTCTGGGGTCATCTGTCGGGCAATGCGTTTTGCCACGATTGGTAGCGCTCCTCTCAAAGTTACGATGGAATCACGCCCTCAGGCGCTGGTCCGGAAAAAGATGACGTCGCCGTCTGCGACGATGTAGTCCTTGCCTTCCACCTGCATCAAGCCCTTGGCCTTCGCGCCAGCCTCGCCGCCATGGGCGATATAGGTCTCGAAGGGAATGACCTCGGCGCGGATGAAATGCTTCTCGAAATCAGAGTGGATCTCGGCCGCAGCCTGGGGCGCAGCGGTTCGCTTGCGAACCGTCCAGGCGCGAATTTCCTTCGGACCAGCGGTGAAGAAAGTGACCAGTTCTAGCAGCAGATACGCCGCGCGAATCAGGCGATTCAAGCCCGGTTCTTCGACTCCCAGATCGGCGAGGAATTCACGCTTGTCCCCGTCGTCCAATTCGGAAAGTTCGGCCTCGACCTTCCCGCAGATTCGCACGACGTTGGCGCTATTCGAGTTGGCGAAAGCCTCGAGGGCTCTGCTGTGGTCGTTGCCTTCGGCGAGTCCTTCCTCGTCGATGTTCGCCACGAATAGGACCGGCTTGGCGGTCAGCAGATGCGCTTCAGTAAAGGCCTGACGCATGACATCTGGCACGTCGAAGGTGCGGGCTGGCTTGCCAGCCGACAGGTGCTCGCCGAGGGCTTCGAAGAATTCGGATTCAGCACGCGCGGACTTGTCGCCCGACTTGGCGACGCGCCGGACTCGGTCGACTCGCTTCAGAACGGTTTCGAGGTCGGCCAGGCCCAGCTCGATCTCGATCGTTTCGGCGTCCCGCGTCGGGTCGGGTTTTCCATCGACGTGGACGACATTTTCATCATCGAAACAGCGAACGACGTGAATGATCGCGTTGGTCTCGCGGATATTGCCGAGAAACTGGTTTCCCAGGCCCTCGCCCTGGGCGGCACCCTTCACGAGCCCGGCGATGTCCACGAACTCCACCGCGGTCGGGACGACGGACTGCGAATGGATGAGGCCCTGAAGTTGCTCGAGCCGAACATCGGGTACGACGACGACCCCGGTATTCGGTTCGATCGTGCAAAAGGGGTAGTTCTCGGCCGCAATGCCCGCCGCGGTGAGAGCGTTGAAGATCGTGCTCTTACCAACGTTGGGGAGGCCAACGATTCCGCAAGTGAGTCCCATGGGAGGCGCATGTTCCCGAATTCATGCGAGCCTGTCATGCCCGCAGGACAATCGGTCTCGCCTCGGGCGGTGTGAGAACCCGAAAACGGCCTCTCAAAACTGGTCGGCAGTCACGAAAAGACCTTATTTAACGGAGCGTTCGTTTCAGAAGAGTCACATTTTTCGATGGGTTTATCTGGGCTGTTCGTGAGAAATTGGAGGTGAGGGAAGAGTTGGCCGGCGGATCGAGGCACCCTCGACTGCGTCTGGCCAGAATTGGCGGGAGTACAAGAACCGGTGACATCTCCCGGGATCCGCAGGGAGCGATTCAGCCGCGGATCGTTCGGATCCAACGCAGATCGAACCGTTCACGAATTTCGCTTTCGGCTGTATTGATCGCTCGCGCAACGATCAACCGATTCGGAAGGCAAGACGTCTATGTGCTCCGAGGCAGTGATTCTGGCAACGCTCTCGACTCGCTCGGCGGGGTCCGTGTCGGTATGTCTATACGACATATCGACACGAGACCTGCGCGGGGCACGCCTCGGACGTCTCAGTTCGATTTGATCCGTGCCAATTCCAGATCAACGTGCCGACTCAGTTCGTCCGCGTCCCGAGTGCCCTTGAGCGCGATTCCATTCAGGAAGAAGGAGGGCGTTCCGGTGACGCCTGCATCACTTCCGGCGGCGAAGTCGGCCTCGACGAAGTCTTTGTAGCGACGCTCGTCGACACAGCTGCTGAACGCGTCGGGATCGAGGCCGATCTCGCTGCCGATCTCTACGAACGAGCCCTCTGCGAGCTTGCCCTTGCGAGCGAAGATGCCGTCATGATATTCCCAGAACTTGCCCTGCTCGTCCGCGCACATCGCCGCCTCCGCAGCCGGGCGTGCGAAGGGATGGATCGTGTCGAGGGGGAAGTGGCGATGGACCACTCTCACGTCGTCCGGATAGCGTTTCAATACTTCGGCGAGGACCGGTTCGGCGCGAACACAATATGGACACTGGTAATCGCTAAAAGCCATGATCGTGACCGATGCATCGTCGCGGCCGCGCGCGAGACGCGTCGCTTCGAGTTCCACGCGCGGTGGCATGAGAACCATTTTCCAGGAGAGTGCCTCGAGCCTGGGCTCGAAGAACGCTTTCGTGGCCTCGGTTTGGCGTTCCTTCACTAGCAGTTCCATGATTGGTGCGGTGACGTCCTCGAGTCGTGCGCCGCGAAGCCGGTCTTTATTCTGCGAATACCATGTCGCGACATCCTCGGCGCCAGGCACGGGAACCGATTTCGCGATGTCGTCGATAATCTCCTGGTTGGTCTTTCCCTGTTTCTTGGCTTCGGCCGCGAGGATATGTTTATGGACGAGGTCACGGATCGCGCTTTCGCGCATCTCGAATTGTCGTTCCTCCGGCTGTTGCAAGAACTCTTCGAGGAATTGTTCCTTCAGGCGTTCGTTGACTTCGCGGACCGTAATCTCGCGACCATCGATGATCGCCGCAACGTTCTCCCCGTCGGATTCTGCCATCGGACCTGAATCGAAAGTGCTCGAAGCGAGGTCGCGCGGATTGCAGCCTGCCAGGACGAGCAGGCCGATCATCGCCACAGCCATCGAGTTCGCGGCATGTATGATTGTCGGTCTGGCTTCCGTGGCTTCCGTGGCTTCCGTGGCTTTAGTGAAACGGTGAC
>JAQBEG010000395.1:0-2856 GCA_032123985.1 Deltaproteobacteria bacterium | reverse complement strand
GCCAGGCCACGGCCCGACAGCAGATGTGTCGTAAACGTTCGGTCGCGTGCGCGCAGCGTGACCACGGTGGCCAGACCATCGCTGATGAGACTCTCGACTTTGGCCTTGCCGATCGGCTGACCATCTCCGCGACCGATGTCGAGCTTGAGATGCTCGGGACGAATTCCCACCCATGCTTCGCCACCGACATGCAAGTCGGCCGTCGTTGGCACCTCGAAGCCCTCGCTGATCTCGACCCAGGAGATCCCATCGGCCTTACGGAGGACACGACCGTTCGCGAGGTTCGTCATGCCGACGGTGTATGCACTTTCGCGTGAAGCGGGTCGGTGCAGCACCGCGTCGCGCAAGCCATGCTGAACGAGTTTTCCGTCCATGAGCACCGCGATTCGATCAGCCAGCAAGAGCGCGCGTCGGAGATCATGCGTCACCATAGCGACGGCAACTTCGGTTTCGCTGATCGCTTGCTGTAGGTCGAGTGTGAGCCGACGCTGCCCCTCCGCATCGAGGTCGTCGAAGGGCTCGTCGAGAAGCAGCACTTCGGGTTCGAGAACGAATGCGCGAGCCAGCGCAAGCCGACGCATCTCGCCACCGGAGAGCGTGCGCGCATTGTGATCGGCGAGATGCGCGATGTCGAAGCGGGCGAGGGCGCGCGAAATCCGGTCTCGCCGTTCCGGTTCGGGCACACCCTTTCCGAGAAGGGCGGCGCGGACGTTGAGATGCGCGCTGCCCGACAGAGCTGCGGGGCGCTGAAAGACGAGGGTCGTGGCACCCGTTCCGCCCCGAATGGATTTTGGGTCGACGGACCGCTCGAGTCCCGCCAATGCGCGCAAGAGGGTGCTCTTACCAGCGCCATTGGGCCCGAGAATGACGAGCACCTCGCCCGCGCGAATTTCGAGGGAGTCGACGTTCAGCGTAAATCGGGATGGGCCCAGACCGCGCTGGCAACGCAGACCCTTCGCCGCCAGGGCGATCCGGTTTTCGGTCACGCCCTTCATCGCGTTCGACCGCTCTGCTGTACGGCTGTGAGCATGCCTGCGACCAGGAGCGTGAGACCGATGAGGACGGCTGCAAGTCCAAGTGCACTCTCGAAATTGCCCATGCTGGTTTCCATCATGATCGCCGTCGTGAGCACTCGAGTCTTGCCTTCGAGATTGCCGCCGACCATCTGCGACGCGCCGACTTCGGAGAGAATGCCACCTAGCGCAGCGATGACCGCTGCGAGGAGACCCATTCGAATCTCGCGGACCAGCAGCCAGAGTCTCCATCCGCGGCCGATACCGAGGGTGCGAACCTGGAGATCCCACTCTTCATCAAGGGCACCGACGGCGGCCAGCGTGATTCCGATGACGAGAGGAACCGCGATCAGCGTCTGCGCGACGATCATTCCGGTCTGGGTGTAGATGAGACCTACGCCGCCGAACAGACCACTACGCGAAAACAGGATGTAACACGCAAGCCCCACTACGACGGGCGGTGCGCCCATGCCCGCGTTGACCGCCGAGACGACGGCGGATCGCCCCGAGAAGCGCCGGCCGCCGAGTGCGATCCCGATCGGGATTCCGACGACCAAGGATGCAACTAACGCAGAGCCACAGACCCAGAGTGTGCGCAGCGTGATTTGCGCGATCAGGCCGATGTCCACGCCGTCCATCGATCAGTCCTTCGGTGCGATTTCGGGCGACTCGAGGGGCGCGTCGTCGACGGGATGAAGCATCGTGAAGAGCGGACGTCCGAATCGTTCCTGGCCGAATCGAGCGATCACCGTCTGCGTTTTGGGGTCGGTCAGGAAGCGTTCGAGTGCGTCGGCTTCAGCGGAAGCGAGCGGGCGTTTGAATTTTGACGAATCGAGTTGAAGAACCGAATAGACGTTTCGCAGTGACTCCGCGGGTTTCGACAACACGACGAGATCGATGCGTTTCTGGAATGCCAGGAAGGTCCCGATATCGCTCAGGATGTAGGCTCGATGTTCGCCAGCGACTTGTAACGAAAGCCCCATCCCGCTGCCGGTCCGGTCGAGTCCCTTCCATTCGGCATCGGGGTCGATCCCCGCGGCTTCGAAAAGGCTCTTCTCGCGTTTGTGCGTTCCGGAATCATCTGCGCGGCTGACCCACGCCGATTCGGTCTCAACAATTCGGCGAATCGCATCGACGGGCGAAACGGCGCCCGCTACGTCAGCCGGATCTTCGGGTGGGCCTGCGATCACGAAAAAATTCTGCATGATCGGCGTACGGCGTGTCACGATCCCATCATCGATCAACTCGTTTTCCGCAGAGGGCGCATGAGTGAGCAGCAGATCGGCATTGCCTTCACGCCCCATGCGCAGCGCGGCACCCGTGCCGACCGCGATGACTCGGACTTCGATTCCCGACTGCTTCGTAAAGTCGGACAGGAGCACATCGAGCAGACCGGAGTCGCGAACGCTCGTCGTCGTGGCGAGGATCAGCGACTGACCGCTCGCATCCGAGCGAGCCGGCCCGAGAGCCGAGATCGTGATCAGCACGGCCAGCCCAAACCACACGGAGGTAGTGCGTCGGAGGTCGCCGAGAAAGGTCGGAGGGTTCATTTCCGTATGCATTCTGGTTTGCCTTGCTCGCTACATGTTTCGGGGCATACGCCTGCTCGCGGGCAGCGGGGCGTTGTAGCTTAGGCCACGGCGTGAGCCATGACACACGGAGCCCCCAATTGGCGTTACTCGGGCCGTTCGAAGCGAAGCATGTAGTTGTCCTCCAGTCTGACTCGCCTGGCGAAACGCATCATCAAAGACTACAAGGGGAAAATCGTTCTGGTGGTTACCCAGCCAGCCGATATTCCGGTGCTCATACCAAGATTCCAGGGGAACAAGAAAGTCCCGGAACT
>JAQBEG010000394.1:0-7059 GCA_032123985.1 Deltaproteobacteria bacterium | reverse complement strand
CCGCGAGGCCGAATTCACACTGATCGGTGGTGGCGCACGTCTAGAGCGAATCGACGAATTATTGGCCAAACGCACGGGACTCACGACCCAACGACTTCGGATGCCGGCCGACTCGAAGCACGCCGATCTAGTCGAGGGAATCGATCCGGTCGTCTTCGGCCCCGCCCTCGCCCTGGCACTGCGACTCTCGGGCGAATCCGTTACGAGGATGAACTTCCGACAGGGCGAATTCGCGTTCAGGCAAGACTTCCGCGAGCTCTTCAATCGCGAATTCCGGCCAACCGCGGCGCTCGCCGCCGTACTCGTGCTGCTCCTCATGGTCGTCTCGGTCACGACCATTACGCTCCAGCATCGCCGCGCGGGTCGCGACAATCAGGCCGCGCTCGCGCTGTACAGCGAAGCTTTTCCAGACTCAGGCGCTGCACCAGCCGATCCCATCAGCGCCCTCGGCAGCCAACTCCGCGACGCCCAGAATCGCGCCGACTTCTTGGGCCTATACAGCGGAAACCGTTCGGCGCTCGACCTCCTGGCCGAGCTTTCGCGAACGATTCCGGTCGACCTCTCAGTGCGCATCACAGAGATCAACATCGATCGAAACCTGATTCGGCTCGACGTCGAAGCCGAAGGATACGAAGCGGCCGACCGTTTGACCTCCGTGCTCTCGCAGGCCCGGCTGTTCGAGAGCGCCAAGGTGGCTGGCTCGATCAAGACTGACCAAAAGACAGGCGGCGTGAGCTTCAATGTCAGTATCCCGCTGACCAGCGGCGGCACCGACGCATGAATGAACTCCTCGGCCGTATCCAGATATTGTGGGATGGGCTCGCACCCCGTGAGCGGATCCTGGTCGCGATCTCAGGCGGTGCCCTGACCCTCACCATGCTCGTCCTCGGCATCGTGATGCCAGTCATGGGCGCAACCGAAGACGCGACTTTGAGGGCTGCTAACGCCGAAGTTCAACTGGCAATGATGCAGCGAATGCGACGAGACTGGGACGGGCTGCATGTCCGACTCGGCGCGGTCGAAAGCAAGATCCAAGCGAGTCGCGACCAGCAAAACCTCTTGACGCTCCTCGAATCTCTCGCCGGCCGCGCTGGTGTCAAGCCATCCTCCATGGAAAAGCGGCAATCCGGCGAGAGCGCGCAGTACGAAGAAACCAAGGTCGAGGTCAGCCTCAAGGGCGTGTCGCTCGAACAGGCGGTCAGCTACCTCGCGAGCATCGAAAGTGAACAACAGCCCTTGTCGGTGAAGAGCCTGCGCATCAAGCGACGCCCAGGTCGACCCAGCAAAGGAAACGACCCCGCCGCAGACCTGATCGACGTGACGTTTTCCGTCTCTGCGTTCAAGCCTCAATAACCGGGGTTCTGGAGAGTCCGCGCGTGACCGAACCAAACGCCTCCGCCATCGAATCCGCGCGTACGACTCTGCCAAAGGCCTTTGGCATTCCGGCCATCGTCATTCTGATCCTGATTTTCATCATATTGGGTTTTCCCTGGGACAGTCTCGCTCGGCGCATTGCGTTCGAAATTTCTGTGGCCAGCGGGAGCCAGGTTTCAATCAACAGCCTCGCCCCGGCGCTGACGGCGCGCGGGCCAGTGCTGCGCGCACGTGACGTCCAGATCGCACACGCTGCGGTAGATCGGGTTCATCTGCGCGAACTCGAGATTGCGCCTCGCTGGTCGACTTCCTGGTTCAAAGGAGAACCGAATCTGCGAGTCTGGGCGGACAGCGAACTCGGACTGGTCGATGGCGTGCTGAAACTCGGCGCCTCGCCGAGCTTCGTTGGGATGGTCAGCCGCGTCGAGCTGTCACGCTTGCCACTTCGACTGGATGCCAGTGGCGTGAAATTCTCCGGCATGCTCGAGGCCGATACCGATGTCTCGTTGAAGCCGGACGGAACACTGCAAGGTCGCGTGGCGTTTACGAGCCCCTCGCTCGTCCTCGAATCTCCGATGCTGCCGATGGCGATCCCCTTTTCGCAAGCGGATGGCGTGATCGTGATTCTCGAAAATGGCGGGACCCAAATTGAATCGCTGATCGTCAAAGGAGAGCTGATCGAGGGCCAACTCTCTGGCGTTATCGAGCTTGCCCGCCGTAGTGAGCCACCGCCCATCGATCTCAGTGCAGAACTCCACATCCTCGATCCAACGCTGCGACAGCTTGCCCCCGGTATCGGCCTGGCAATCTCACCGAACGGCGAGATCGCAGTGAAGCTGCGCGGAACACTCGATGCCCCCTCGATCACCCCCCTTACGGGCCGGAATTCACGCCAGGTCCGAGGCCGAAACCGTCGGGCCCGGACGCGCGAATGAAATCGGGACAACGTCAGGAATGACGCGCAACGAAGGGACCAATCCGGGCGCGACCGAAACGGGCGAGTCGACCTCCGGCGCGGAAGAGCTGCAGAAGGTCTTCAAGACGCTCGCAGACCCGACGCGCGTGCGAATCTTGCGGCTGCTCGAGCAGGAGGAGTTGATCGTTGGCGAGTTGATGGACATTCTAGGAATGGCTCAATCTCGGGTCTCACGCCACCTGGCGGTTCTTCGCGAAGCTGGGCTGCTATCCGATCGAAGGGACGGAACCTTCGTCGCTTACAGCCTTATCGTGCCCGAGGCAGGGCCCTGGTCCGAGGCCTGGACGCTTGCGCGAAAAAGCCTCGCGAGCGATCCAACTGCCACGCGGGACGACACCCTCCTCCGTCGTACGCTCGCGTCGCGCAAGTCGATCCGAGGCCGCAGCTTCTTTGACACCGTCGGCCCGGAGTGGGACGCATTGCGACGTGTATTCGGAGACGACCTGCTTCGCGCACGCGCCACTGCTGAGCTCGTGCGCCCGGGGCTTCGAGTCGCGGACATTGGAACCGGGACGGGCATCCTCGCGCTCGAGCTGGCGGGACTTGGCCTCAACGTCATCGGCATCGACCGGTCGGAGGCGATGCTCGAAGCCGCTCGTCGAAAATGGGAAGCCGTCGAAAGTAGCGAATCCGGTACGGTGGAGTTTCGCGCTGGCAACGCGCATGAGCTTCCTCTCGAATCGTCCAGCGTAGACGCGGCCTTCGCGCATATGGTCCTGCACTCCGTCGAAGATCCCGCCCGCGTGATTCAGGAGATGGCGCGCATCGTGAAGCCCGGCGGACAGGTCATTCTCGCCGATTTCATTCTGCATGATCACAAGTGGATGAAGCAGGAGCTGGGCCTGCTCTGGCTCGGTTTTACGCGCGAATCGCTCATCGCCTGGATCCACGAAGCCGGTCTCGAAGCGCCGCGAATCCACCAATTGAATCCCGACGCGAAGCGCGACCTGCCGGCCAGCTTCGTGGCCGCATCACGCAAGCCGGAGTCTTCCGAGCTGTGACGCCTCCGGCGATCTGCTTCGATGCGACAGGAACGCTGATCGAACTGGCCGAACCCGTTGGCGACGTCTATCACCGTATCGCCCTCGAGCATGGGGTCGACCTCCCTGCATGGCGCCTCGAAGATGCATTCCGCCGCATCCTCGGGCGAGCGCCTCCGCGCGGCGTTGAAGGCGACACGATCAATGCACGGCGACAGAACGAAGTCGACTGGTGGTTCGAGCGAATCCGCCAGACCTTTCAGGCGACCGATAGCACCGCCCGATTCGACGATTTTCCGACCTTCGCAGCGGCCCTCTTCGAGGTTTATCGTTCGCCCGATGCGTGGCGGCCGCGCGCCGGTATCCCTGAAGCACTGACCGCCCTTCGCGCCCGATTTTGTCCCATTGCGGTCGCCAGCAACTTCGACCATCGCCTTCTTGAAATCCTCGAAGGTATTGATTTATCAGACTTTATTGAACACATCGAAATCCCCTCGATATATGGATCGAGCAAACCCGATCGGACGGTTTTCGAGAGGGTTGCTGCGAAGCTCAAACGGCCGATCGGCGAACTCGTCTACGTCGGGGACGATGCACCCGAAGTTCTCGAAGCGATAGCCGCGCTGGGCCTTCGTGTCTTCGACGTACGCGAGATAGAGAACCTCGAAGCCCTCGCCGATCTCGCTTCGACTGCCGCTACTCTCCCGCCACTCAGGTAGAGCCGTTTCCGGTCTAGACATTCCTGCCAACACCGAAATCAGAATGCGAGAAAGGCACCCTTTGAAATGAGTGAAGCAAGCGATTCCCGCCCGCCCGCCGCCGAACGCGCGCTCGAGTTTTTCCAGGAACGGTTCGACTTGAACGACCGAAGCCTGGCGACGGCACTCGATACTGCCCTCGAGCGACAGATCGACTACGCCGACCTCTACTTCGAGTACACAACGACCGACTCCGTCTCCCTCGAGGAGGGCATCGTCAAGTCCGGCGATCGCCATCTCGAACAAGGCGTCGGCGTACGCGCGATCCAAGGCGAACGACAAGGCTACGCCCATTCCGACGATCTCAGCCTCGACAGCGCAAGAATCGCGGCCGGCACAGCGCGCGCCATCGCCAACGAGGCAAGCAGCCGCGCCCCGGTCGCTATCAAGACCGGCGCCCCGTCGCACGATCTCTATCCGGTCGTGACAGCGCCGACCGACGTGCCGGTTGCAAGCAAGGTCGAGTGGCTCAACGAGATCGATCAATACGCACGAGCCAAGGACCCCAAGATCAATCAGGTCATGGCCAGCATCGTGAGCCAATACAAGCACGTGCTGGTTGTCGCAAGCGACGGCACACGGGTCGCGGACGTCCTTCCGCTCGTCCGATTGAATGTACAGGTGCTGGCTTCGGACGGGACGAAACGCGAAGTCGGCTATCAGGGGGCCGGCGGCCGCTTCGAACTCGAAACGCTAAGGAATCCGACCCGGTGGAAGGCGCTCGTCGACGAAGCGATTCGTACGGCAATCTTGAATCTCGAAGCCGAGCCCTGCCCTGCCGGCACGATGGATGTCGTGCTCGGACCGGGCTGGCCCGGCATCTTGCTCCACGAGGCGATCGGACACGGCCTGGAAGGAGATTTCAATCGAAAAAAGACGTCCGCCTTCTCAGACAAGCTGGGAATGCGCGTCGCCTCCGAGGGTGTGACGGTCGTTGACGACGGCACGATTCCCGGCCGGCGCGGATCGCTCAATGTCGATGACGAGGGTACGCCGACCCAGCGAAACGTCCTGATCGAGAATGGCGTCCTCGTCGGCTACATGCAGGACCGATTGAACGCGGGTTTGATGGGCGTCGCGCCCACCGGGAACGGCCGGCGTGAGAGCTATGCGCATCTGCCACTGCCGCGCATGACCAACACGTTCATGCTGGCAGGTCAGGACGACCCGCAGGAGATCCTGAAATCGGTCCAGAATGGGCTCTACGCGGTGTCTTTCGCTGGCGGCCAGGTCGATATCACCAGCGGGAAATTCGTATTCAGCGCGAGCGAGGCCTATCGCATCGAGAACGGTCAAATCGGCGCACCGGTGAAGGGCGCCACGTTGATCGGAAACGGTCCGGACGTGTTGACGCGTGTCAGCCGAATCGGCCACGACCTTGCACTCGACGAGGGAGTCGGAACCTGCGGAAAGGATGGACAGGGCGTTCCCGTCGGTGTTGGACTTCCCACGATTCGCGTCGACGCGCTCACGGTTGGGGGGACGGAAGGATGACGAGCGTGGATCCCGTGCAAGCCATGAAATCCGTTGTCGAGCGCGCACTCGATGCGGCGAAGAAATCCGGCGCGAGGCAGACCGACGTCATGCTCATCGAGAGCGACGACCGCCAGGTTCGCGTGCGGGGCGACGAGATCGAATTCGTCAAGCAGGCCCAGGAGCGCGGACTGGGCATCCGCGCGTTGGTCGACGGCAAGCAGGGTATGCAGACGGCGATCGTCTCGACCAGCGACCTTGCTCCGGCGGCCATAGATCGCATGGCGAGTGAAGCCGTGGCCCTCGCACGGGAGACCGCGCCAGATCCGAACGCTGGACTGCCCGAGGACGGCTTCGCGAATCCAATTCCGGACCTCGGATTATTTGACCCCCATGATCGAACGGTTTCCATCGAAGCACGCATCGAGGATGCGAAGCGAGCCGAGGCCGCCGCCCGCGCGGTGGATCCTCGCATCGATAACTCAGAAGGCAGTCAGGCGAGCTGGGGATTCTCCCGCATCGTCTACGGCAATAGCCTTGGTTTCATGGAGCACTACGAATCCGCATCTCACGGACTTTTCTCGGAACCGCTCGCACGCGACGGCGATTCGATGCAGCGCGACTATTGGATGACGGCAGGCCGCCGACTGTCGGACCTCGAGGACGCGGCTGAAGTCGGACGAAAGGCGGCCCACCGCGTGCTGCGAAGACTGGGCGGGAAGCGCGTTCCAACCTGCGAAGTCCCCGTGCTCTTCGACGGAATAACGGCGCCAAGCCTGATCGGACAACTCGCATCTTGTCTCAACGGCTATTCGATCTACCGGGAATCGAGTTTTCTCGCCGATCGACTCGGTGAGAAAATTGCGAGCGACCGCGTCACGATCATTGACGACGGCCGCCTGCCCGGAGGCCTTGGGAGCAAACCCTTCGATGGTGAGGGACAGGCGACGCGTCGCAATGTCCTCGTCGATGGCGGTCAGCTCAAAACCTGGTTGCTCGATCACTATTCGGCTCGAAAACTCGGTATGTCATCGACCGGCAGCGCGAGCCGCGGAACCGGCTCCGGTCCCCATGCGGGAACCACGAACCTATGGCTCGAGCCCGGCGAGGGCAGCCTCGACGAGCTGATCAGTGAGATCGATCGCGGCCTGCTCGTCACCGAGCTGATCGGAATGGGATTCAATCCGACCACGGGCGACTATTCGCGTGGGGCCGCCGGACTCTGGATCGAGAAGGGGGAGATCGTGCACCCGGTGGAGGAGATCACCATCGCCGGAAATCTCGGCGAGATGCTATGTCAAATTGACCGTGTCGGTAGCGAGCTGGTCTGGCGCGGGAGAACTGCGTCGCCACCGCTGCGAATTTCACAGATGACCGTAGCCGGGGAATAGACCGCACTACCATGAGCAACGACGCGCCGCCCATCCTCGAAGGAACGCATTTACCGGATATCGATGTCCTATCGCCACGCGTCGCGGTGGCACTGGGGCAGAACCCG
>JAQBEG010000393.1:0-3631 GCA_032123985.1 Deltaproteobacteria bacterium | reverse complement strand
TGTATTGATGATCTTGGGAGCCCTGATCCTGACCGGCGCAGGTGGCACAGTGAAGTCACCCACCGGTACAGCACCGGATCGCTACGCCTATTACCCGGGAACGGAGGAACTCGACAAGGACGAGATTCGACTGATCGCCTGTGGGACGGGACTGCCTGCGGCGAGGCGTGATCAAGCGGCCACCTGCTTCCTCGCAGAGCTCGGCAACGGCGACAAGTTCCTCTTCGATGTCGGTACCGGATCGATGGCCAATGTCGCGGCCCTGATGATTCCCTACGACTTTCTCGACAAGATCTTTCTGACGCATCTGCATACCGATCACTGGGGTGACCTGGCGACGATCTGGGCGGGAGGATGGACGGCCGGTAGAACGAAGCCGCTCCGCGTGTGGGGGCCCAGGGGGGCAACGCCCGACATGGGCACCGCCTACGCGATCGATCACTTCCTTGAGGCCTACAACTGGGATGCGAAGACCCGGAACTTCGTGCTCAGCCCCGAGCCAGGCAAGATCAGCGTGACCGAATTCGACTACAAGGCCGTGAATGGCGTCGTCTATGAGGAGAACGGTGTGACCATTCGCTCCGTGCCGGCAATTCATGCGGGCGACGGTCCGGTCAGCTTCATCCTCGAGTATGCAGGACTCAAGGTCGTCATCGGCGGCGACACGTTTCCCAACAAGTGGTACATCGAACACGCCACCAACGCCGATCTCGCCATTCACGAGACCTTCCTGACCCCGACGGACCTCGTGCGGCTCTACGGCCAGTCACCCGGGCAGGCGATCGCCGTGGGCACGATGATCCACACCTCACCACAGGCTTTCGGCAAGGTCATGAGCACGATCAAGCCGCGCCATGCCATCGGCTATCACTTCTTCAATGAGCAGGCCACACACGACGACATCCTTCGAGGCGTCCTGCAGACCTATGACGGGCCGCTGTCCCTGGCCGTCGACAACATGGTCTGGAACATCACCAAGGAGAAGATCACCGAGCGCATGATCGTGTCGCCGGATCAGGCCTGGGCGGTCAACGGACCCAACAAGCCGCCGAAGCCGCCGGCCCGGGGCAGCGTTCCCGATCCGATCTCCGACTTCATCAAGGCTGGACGCTGGGAACCCGCCGAAAAGGCGCAGGCCCCGATGGTTGGTGAATTCAAGAAGGAGCATGGCCTCAAATAGCGTGACTATAGAGGGTGCGCGAAAATCGTCAGGGCGCGAACCTCTTCGAACATCGCACTAACGACCCTAAGCCGCAGATCGTCTGCTCTGGCCACGGCAGCCGCGACGACGGGGTCCTGGACAGCCCATTTACGCATCGTTGCATCAAGCTCAGGAAGACCTCGAGTAAGCAGGATCTGCGGAAGCATTCGAATCGGGACCGTGGCCCTTCCAGCCGGTCTCGCCCGCGCTGCGGCGTTCGGCAGCATCTTCTGCATCCAATGCTGGATCCACAGGTCCCGCAACTGGTCACGATCGCGAAAGTGCCAGTAGAAGCTTCCAGGTGTCACCCCGAGACGTCGCGCGATACGCGAGACTCGAAGTCCGGTGGGACCGTCGGCTAGAAGCGTCGCGCCGACCGCTTCAATCCAATCGTCCTTCGAAAGTCGATCACGTCGTTTCTGGTGTTTCATCGCCATATCTCGTCCTATTGCCAGAATGCCACTGTCGGCGCTCCAGAGTGAGTCACAAACTGCTGGAAATACGTCGGTTTTCCAGCTCTCCGTACGCTTTGGGGTTGAACATTCAGGAGTCTTTTACGAGGTATAGCGGGGAGGCGCGATGTGATGGCAGGCGTCCGCGAACGCGGAGGACAGCCATCGCACAGACAGAATAGGATGGAGTACGCCAAAGGATCGGACCTCGCGATCCACGAGTGCTTCGCGCCACCGGAGGTTCTGGTCGAGAAGCAACGTTGGACGCCGGAAGCGGCGCTCAATGTGGGCACCCAGGTACATACATCGCCGGCCCCGTTCGGAACGGTGATGTCACTCATCAAGCCGCGCATGGCCGTCGGGTACCACTTTTTCAATGACTTCGACACGCTACCGGGGGTCCTCGCACAAGTGCGCCAGACCTACGACGGCCCACTCGAACTCGCCACCGATTACATGGTCTTCAACGTCACGAAGGATGCGATCCGTACTCGGATGGCCGTGATCGACGAGGACATCTGGCCTCAGCCCGCGGTGGGCAAGAAGCTCCCGCCGGATGTCAGCAAGCGGATCAAATTCTCGAAGTTCATTACGAACGGACGAGTCGTCTTTACCGACGTGATTCAGAACATCTATGACGAGATCAACAAGAAGTACGGGAGCAAAGTGAATCCGCCTCTGTAGGCATTGACGTTCGCTTCGCTAGTTCTTCGCGGCTGGCTCGCAGCTAGCGATTCGGACGAGACCAACGGTGCGACCGAATGACGGATCCTAGCGAAAACGATCGACAGCTCGCGGAATAGGGCGACCACGTCGAGTCGGTCTGCTTAGGATCGCAGTCCCTCGGCCTGCTTCGGATCCAGATATTCCTCGAGGCGACGGATCTTCCCATCTTCGACGGTGACAAAGAGGCACGCGGGCATCGTGATCTCTTCGCCCGCAAGGTTCACCATTCGCAGGACATGCTGCTGCACGTAGCCGCCGACGATTTCTTCGAGCCTGGAGATCTCATAAGTTCGCCTGGTCGCCTGCCGCTTCATCCACTCGAGTACTTTCATGTTCTCATCGACGGTTTGGTTGACTTCGTCGAAGTTGTGCCAGATCTGCGCATCGTCGGCATAACAAGCGCGGATCGCCTCGATATCGCCGGCCTCGATGGACCGGGTAAAATGCCGCGCAAGTTCGAGCGTATCCATCCAATGTTCTCCTTCTGGAGTGGTGTCTGGCCGTGGCCTGTCAGCGGGAGTCGAATTTCATGGAAGAATAGGGCGTTCGGACTAGTTTTTGGCAAGAGGTCCGGGTATGGGCGCTATGTCGATGCCGTGCGGGGCGTCCCTCGGCGGGCGCGACTCATCGCGCCCAAACCCGCGAATCATCCCCCTCGGCACGAGCGGCCCTCGTGAACACGAGAAGGCTGAGCGGTTCGACACCCATCCCGCCATCATCAGCCTAAACGATGGCGAACGACGTCCAAATGACCAACCATCAACGAGAAACTCATCGCAAGAAGTGAATCCTCGAGTACGCAGAGCGGGTCGCGAACATCAACAAGATCTGCCGATACTTCGGGGTTGCAGGATCGATCTTGCTCGAAGGGGAACGGCCGTGACCACTGTCTGGACCAAAGAACGTGCCGCCGCCTGGCAGGCGGATCGCGGCTGGCGTGTGGGCTGCAACTTTGCCCCGAGTAGCGCGTCGAACCAGCTCGAGATGTGGCAAAAGGAGACCTTCGATCCCGAGACCCTGGAGCGAGAACTCGACCTGGCCGCCGGCCTGGGCTTCACGAGTCTGCGCGTGTTCCTGCACGATCTTGCCTGGCAGCAGGATCCCGTGGGTTTCGGTGACCGGCTCGAGACGTTTCTCGACGCTGCGCATGCTCGCGAAATCGCCATCTTGCCGGTGTTATTCGACGGCGTCTGGAATCCGCACCCGAGACCCGGACCGCAGCCCGAGCCTCGCCCTCGCGTCCACAACTCAG
>JAQBEG010000392.1:0-3564 GCA_032123985.1 Deltaproteobacteria bacterium | reverse complement strand
AGGAAGAATAAGCGGCGTTATCAGCACCACCGCTAAGCGGGATATGACAACCAAGTTCCGATCGAGGCATGATCGCCCGTTCCGGGACTTCCCTCTCTATAAAATGCGTTAGCCTAAGCGAATGAATTGGGATGCCCTCGGTGCTGTTGCGGAACTACTCGCCGCGTCAGGTGTAATCGCTTCGCTCGTCTACCTCGCAACGCAGATGCGTCATAGTCGCGACCAGATGATCCAGAACACGAAAGCCATCGAAGCACAGGTGGCCTGGGCGCATGCGAATTCCGTCAGGGGAATCTATTCCTCGCGTGGCGAGAACGCCGATGTCATGAAACTCCTCGTCGAGGCCCAGTCATGGGACATCGAGGAGCTCGAGCGACGCTACGAAGAATTCGGTCTGGATTTTCAGCGCGCCCGCTACCTCATCGGATCGGAATTCAGTCACTGGAGCGCGCGCTTCATTTCGCAAACAAGCGCGGAAGAAAGAGAGACACTCGCCCTACACATCAGGTTGAATACTCAATTCCCGATCTACCGCTTCTTCGTCGACACCCTTCCGCCAAACTTCTATGGCCCCGAGTTCGACGCGTTCATGCGCAAATCTCTCGGTGACGACGACGAGCCGAAACAAAAGACCCTCTTGGAGGCCAAGAAATAATCTAGGCATCCGCGCTGACTGTGACCGCGGAAGTCGGAATCGGGCCTGCACTCTTATCGACGTTGGGCAACTGGTCGCATATTCAGCGACAGCCAAGCATGTGGTGGCGAGCGCCCGCTCTACGAATCCATATCACTAACGACCTAGCACCCGTGGGCTCACTCTATCGTCTTCGGATAGTATTGCCCGGGCTCGAGGCCTGCGACGTCGTCATTGAAGTTGGTCTCGAAGGGCCAGTCGGCCTCCTCGCCGGGTAATGGACCCTGCGAGAATCGACCGATCTCGCCGCCGCCCGCGCGTTCATTGCCGACTAACGACCAGGCTTGGCGCTTGTAGGTCCAATTGTCGGGCTGAAGGCGATGGCACGCGTTGAAGTGACGAATGGCGGCGTCTCGCTCCCCGACTCGCCAGAAATGGTTGGCAAGCTCGAAGTGAGCGGCGCCTTTCGACACCTCGATCGGGCGCGGCTGAGACGCGTCGACCACCTGCTCGGGCGTCATCGCGTATTGGCTCTTCGCGCCGTTGCGGGCCCAATCGCGAAGCACATCGGGATAGGAATCTCGATCCTGCCCACTTCGAAGCAATCTCATCAAATCGGGCGGCTTGGGCGCGTCCTCGCTGGGCGCCTCTTTCGCGGCCTTCGCAGCTTCGGCTGCGCGCTCGGCCATTCGTTTGGCGAATGACTCTGGATATTGTGTCGGACCTGGCCAACCCGGCTCGGGCGGACGAACGATCGTGCCCTCTTCGTCGATCCAGATCACGTTCGGGATGTTGACGACGCCGAAGAGCGAGTCGAGCTTATGCGTCGGGTCGAGCAGCGAGGGATGCTCTGGCGCGGCGGCTTCGATAAATGGCCGGGAAGCTTCGGGATCGCTCAGTTCGAGCGAGACCGTCACGATCTCGACACCGAGCGGATGAAGCTCAGTGCGCAGTGCCTGCCACCCGGGCAGGTCGAAGCGGCAGCCTCAATACGGCGCCCAGGAAACGATCAGCACTTTCTGCCCACGTAGCGAGGACAGCTCGAACTCCTTGCCGTCCAGATCGGACAACACGAGATCCGGGGCCTTTGCAGTCACGAGCGCGCGGCCGTTCACCGATTCAGGCCCGAGCGCCCAAACGCCCTGTTCCTTGTCGTGCACGAGCGCCATCCCCAGACGTTCTGCTGTCGAGGACAGTTCGAATCCGCCTGCCAGAGGAACACAGACCTCGCCTTTACAAGCGCCCTCGGGCTTGATTTCCCAGCCGGTCTCAGCCTGGAATGCTTGAGCGTCGATCTCGACCTGATTGAGGATCATGATGGAGTCCTTCTACCGCCGGTTGGTGTTTGCGCAACGCTTGTGGTCGCCGATCCGAATGACGTCCGCGCCTAGCGCCGGCGTCGCCGCGCTCGCCTACTGAGCACGGCTCCCGTTGACGGGTCAAGTCCGTTCACGCTCGTGCCGGGGGGAACCAACGCGTCGATCGCGTCAAGCGTTTCGGGGCTCAGCGCGACGTCGCTGCTCGCCAAACAATCGTCGAGTTGTTCATGGGTTCGTGGACCAATAATGACAGACGTGACCGCCGGATGTTCGCGCGCGAAACCCAACGCGAGATGCGCGAGCGAGAGCCCGGCGTCCGCGGCGACCTTCGACAAGTCCTCGACGAGCTGAAACTTGCGCTGGTGAAGCTCGCTCTCCGGATCGAACTCGCGACCGAACCGGGCAGCACTCCTCGCCAATCGCGTTTTGTCTCCGAGATCGGAGGGCGATCGATAGCGACCCGTCAGCCAGCCTCCGTCAAGGGGACTCCAGACGATGGTGCCCATGCCGTATCGCTCACAGACGGGGAGAACCGTTCGCTCGATATCGCGCGCAAAAATCGAATACCAGGGCTGTTCGCAACGAAATCGCTGGAGGCCCATCTTCTCGGCCGTCCATTGCGACTCGACGATGCGATCACCAGGGAACATCGACGATCCGATTGCGCGCACTTTCCCCTGACGCACCAGATCCGTCAGCGCGGACAGTGTTTCCTCGATGTCCGTCGCGTCGTCCCAGCGATGAATCTGATAGAGGTCGATGTAGTCCGTTCCAAGACGTCGGAGGCTATTCTCGACCTCTTCGAAGATCCATTTCCGGGACCCACCTTTCATGTTTGGGTCCTCACCCATCGGAATGAAGAATTTCGTTGCGAGCACAACGCGATCCCGTCGGTCCTTGAGTGCTGCCCCGACGATCTTCTCGGACTCGCCGCCCGAATACGCGTCCGCCGTATCGATAAAGTTCACGCCCGCATCTAGGGCCTTGTGAATGATCGCGATGCAATCGTCGTGATCGCGATTGCCCATCGCACCAAACATCATGGCGCCGAGGCAGGTTCGGCTCACGGTAATGCCGGTTCGACCGAGGTTCTGGAATTCCAATGGGGGGCTCCGAGGGTTGAAGAGTTTAGAGACCGTACAACAATTGCGGCCGCCCGTTCGAATTCAATCAAACGGCTGGCCGGCGACTACACTGGGACCTCGCTGGCGACCATATGACGCCAGAAACGCCGGGACTCGCCCACTCGCAAATTGCCGCCCGCCTTGTGTTCAACCGAGGCATTGTCCCAGGCGAGCACGTCGGGGGCGTTCCAGTCATGCTGACAGCGCGGCACCGTCGCCTCCGCATGATCCTGAAGTCGCTGGATCAGCGTCCGACGCTCCACGACGGACATGCCCTCAATCTGCTTGGCACGGTCGAGGTCGAGAAAAAGCGCATGCGTTCCGACGTCGGGATGCGTGCGCGCCAGTGGATGGCTTACTTCCTCGAGCGCGTCCGCTGACCCCTTTGCCGCGCGTCGAGGCGGAAAAGCGTCTTCGTTGTTGTGTGCATACGCGACGCGCAGGCCATGCAACCTCTCACGAAGCTTCTTCTCCAAGCTCCTGAAGG
>JAQBEG010000391.1:0-4882 GCA_032123985.1 Deltaproteobacteria bacterium | reverse complement strand
CCCGTACGGAAGCGATAGTCCCATCCATGCAGACCGCAGATCAGGTCTTCGCCATGAACCTCGCCGTCCGAAAGCAGCGCACCGCGATGCAGGCAACGCCCGTACAGGACTGACACTTCGTCTTTGTCTGGCCAGCGCACGATCACCAGATCGACGCTGGCCACGAGGGCGTGAGCGGGCGTGGCTGGATCCAACTCTGCGAATGTGCCGATTCGTACTTTCTTCATAGCGCCACGGGCTCCTTACTGGATTTTTTCGATATGTCGCACCCGCCCTTTGCCGTGGCGGTCCCCAGCATATACGGGGTGGCGAGCATAATGTTACGATCGAGGGCAGATTTTTTGCATGGGCCATCCCCTCCCTCTGAAATAATCGAGAAGCTGACGGGCGATCGACCCTGGAAAGGAGTCTTTTCGATAATGCCGATGCGAATCGCGGATCGCTGGTGGGAGAGACGTGTTTTCTCCGACGGAATCACCCAGCTCTGGGAACCCCATGTCCACCCGTTGGTGCGCTGTAACGTCTGGCACGTGCGGGGTCGAGATCGCGATCTCGTGATCGACACCGGCATGGGTGTCGCTTCCGTTGCCGAGGAAATTCAGGATCTGTCCGACCGGCCGGTGACCGCGCTCGCAACCCATATCCATTGGGACCACGTCGGAGGCCTGCATGAGTTCGAAGAGCGACTGATGCATACGAGCGAAGCGCATCGCATGAACCCTTACGAGGAATTTTCGGCTATCCGACGCAGCGACTTCGATCCGGGGGTGCTGGCCTACTTCAATCAACTCGGATACGAGATCGAGGGCGAAGCGCTGATCGACGCGTTGCCAAACGCCGACTTCGACCTCGATGCCTACCGGATTCCTTCGACTACGCCGACGCGACAGGTCGACGAGGGAGACGTGATCGATCTGGGCGACCGGCGCTTCGAAGTCTGGCACCTTCCCGGGCACTCACCGGGCAGCATTGGCCTTTGGGAGGAAGCAACGCGCACCCTCTTCTCGGGCGACGCCATCTATGATGGTCCATTGATCGATGTGCTCGAGGACAGCAGCGTTCCCGACTATCTCGAAACCATGAAACGACTTCGAGAAGTCCCTGCGGAAACCGTGCATGGCGGTCACGAAGAAAGTTTCGGGCGAGCGAAGATGGTCGCCATCGCCGACGCCTACCTGGCAGATCGAAGTTGAGTTGAGAGATGACGATGGAAGCCAGGCCCGCTGGACCTCCGGAACATTGCCGGCCTCGCTTCCACCATGACCTCGCTGATCAGCTCGCCGATCAGCCGGTTTTCATCTCGAAGAAGCAGAGCTTGTTGCCGTCGTGGTCCCGCACATAGGCCCCGTAGAAGATCGGCATCCGTTCTCCGGGCTCGCCTTCATCCGTTGCGCCCAGTTCGATGGCCTTCGCGTAGAGCTTGTCGACGCCCTCACGGGAGCCACCGGGAATCGCGATCATGTTGCCATTCCCAGGCTGCGGATCCTTCTCGTCATACGGAATGCAGATCGCGAGCATCGCGCCGCCCGCTGCCGTGCCGTAAAACTTGATTCGATCCATGCCCATCAACTGGGATCCACCGACTTCGCCGAGCAGCGAGTTATAGAACTCGACAGCTCGATTCATGTCATTCACTCCAATCGTCACGTAACCGATCATCGCTGTGATTCTCCATAATCTCTAGGTTGTTTCCGAAAGCTGCGGCCGCCGACGCTACGCGAAACGAGCCTCAATGGAAAGTTTCGCGCTCAGCTCATTGGGATGCGCGCCTGGCCAGCATCAGTCCGATACGACGAAGTAGCCACGGCGCCCAGCGCTTCAGATAATAGAGCCCCCAGGCCTCCGGCGAGATCGGCGCGACCAGACGGTTCTTCTCGACCGCCTTGAGAATGTTCTGGGCGACCCGTTCGGGCGTGTAGCCGCGTCGCTGGTAGCCCTCCACCATCTCCTCTCGCTTCTCAGGCTTGTCCATCTCCCCGACCAGCCGTGCATTGCGCGTAATCGGAGTATCGATCAGCCCCGGACATACTGCGGTGACACCGATCGAGTGGGGATGAAGTTCTTCCCAGAGTGCCTCCGATAGCCCGAGCACGGAAAATTTCGTCGCGTTGTAGGCCGCCAGCACAGAGCTGGCGCTATAGCCCGCGGCCGACGATACGTTGATCACGTGACCGCCTTTTCCTCGCTTGACCATGTTGGGAATGAAGAAGTGACAACCGTGCACGACGCCCATGGTGTTGATTCCGAGAATCCAATTCCAATCCGTCAGTGAGGTCGACAGGAAGGGTCCGCCAATCGCCACACCGGCATTGTTCATCAGAATATCGACCGCTTCGACGCGCTGATGAACCTCTTCGGCAAGAGCCTTCATCTCGTCTGCGTTCGAAACATCGACGCTGCGCGCCAACACGCGGCATCCGATGTGTTCGATCCGATCTGCGGCCGCGGCAAGCCCCTCTTCGTCTATGTCACAAATCACCAGATCCGCGCCGCGACCCGCGAATGCGAGCGCCGTTTCCAAGCCAATCCCACTCGCCGCGCCAGTGACGAGAACCGTCTTTCCGTCTAGCGATCCAAGATCCATCATCATCCCTCCCCTACGGGTCAACCGAGGTCAACCCCAGAGATGAAAGCGCAGGTTGCGCCTTCGGGCAGGCGGCGCAAACTAGACGGGCGATACGGCGTCAATCGTTGCCGCTCTGAGGAGATCGATTCGATGAAACTGGGAATCAACGTCGGCTATTCCGGACGAACCATCCAAGCCCCGATCAAACAGGTCCAGGAAGCGGAGGCCATGGGCTGTGACTCGGCGTGGACCGCCGAGGCCTACGGCTCGGACGCGCTCACTCCTCTCGCATGGATCGGTGCGCACACGAAGAAGATCAAGCTGGCCACCGGCATCATGCAACTTTCCGCACGCGCCCCAGCGGCGACCGCGATGGCGGCGATGACGCTGGATCAACTGAGTGGGGGACGAATGATCCTGGGACTCGGCGTCTCCGGGCCGCAGGTCGTCGAGGGTTGGTACGGAATGCCATACAAACGCCCGATAGGTCGCATGCGTGAATACGTCAGCATCGTGCGGGATATCTTCGCGCGCGAGGCGCCGGTCTCGCACGACGGCGAGCACTATCAGATTCCGTTCACCGGCGAGGGCTCGACGGGGCTAGGCAAGCCATTGAAGAGCATTCTGCACGGTCGGCCCGACATCCCGATCGTGATTGGCGCGGAGGGTCCAAAGAATATCGAGCAGACGGCCGAGATCGCTGAAGGATGGCTGGCGATGCTTCTCTCGCCGCTCCATTTCGATCGCGTCTATCGACCCAAACTCGAGGCCGGATTCGCCAAGGCTGGAAACGGCAAGACGATCGATGACTTCGAGATCTATGTCTCCCAGCCGGTCGTGCCCGGTAACGACCTGGATGCGTGCCGCGATCAGGTTCGCCCGTACCTGGCGCTCTACATCGGTGGAATGGGTGCGAAAGGCCAGAATTTCCATAAGAACGCCGTTGATCGCTATGGCTACGAAGAGGCGACCGACCGAATTCAGGACCTCTTTCTGGCCGGCAAGAGAGAGGACGCGGCCGCGGCCATTCCGAAGGAACTAATCGACGAGCTCGCGCTGATCGGCCCGAAGGAACACATGCGCGATCAGCTCGAGCACTGGAAAGCACTCGAAATCGACTTCACGCTGCTCGTCGGCCTGGACGCTCGCAACTCGGATCGTCAAATGAAAGTCATCCGCGACCTGACAGAGATGCTGTAATTCCGACATCAGCCATGCTTGGAATAGTCGAGAGACGGGGAGACGGGAGTGCCGATGACAGGACCCCTCGCGCACATTGATATCTCCGTCGGATATCCAGAGAAATCGATCCCCTTCTATGCGGCCTTCTTTGAAGCGCTCGGATACAGCCGCTGGAATATTTCACAGCCCGAATGGCAAGGCGAACAGCCGCAAAGAGCCACCTGGGGTATCGGGTACGCAGACGGCGCGCGTTTCGATGTCGAGGTTCGACCCGCCCGGCGAGAGAGCCGAGACCGAAAATACGATCGCTATGAACCCGGGCCGCATCATCTCGCGTTTCACGCCGAGAGCCAGCCGGCAGTTCGACGCGTCTACGAAGCGATGCTCGAAATCGGCGCCTCCATCCTCGATCCTCCGACCGATTACAGCGGTCAGACGGGTTATGGGGACGGATATTTCGCCGCCTTCTTCGCTGATCCGGACGGTCTCAAGCTGGAGGTCGTGCACCTCCCCCGAGCGAACCCATGAGGAACCTCGTCGAAAGTCCTTTGGGCTTTCGCGCAAACGAGAAGCCGGATTGGACCGCGCCGCTCACGTTGCCCAATAGTTGCGCTGCTGGCTCCTCTCTCGCAACTCATCGGCAACGTCATTGCAGATGCGACTCTTTCTCAGTTCTTGCCCGACACCTCGGTCGTCTGTCGCGCACTCACCCAAAGACCCTTACCACACCCTCCGCCAATTTCTCCGCAGGTTCACAAACATGGAAAAACGCCTTCGATCCCGAGTGCCGAGACGCATCACCTGCGAGATTGCATGGCCTGGTTGGCGTGCCTCCGGGATCGTTCGGGACCTTTCGGATCGAGGAGTCTTCGTTCAGACACTCGCCGATCCGAAGCCTAACAGTGTCGTCAAGGTGGTCTTTGCCGCCTCCGGCAATCGGCCCGAGGTTTGCGTCGAGGCCGGGGTGGCACGAAAACGGATCGCCCCGCCCCGTCTGCATGCCTCCGTACCGTCCGGTATCGGACTCGAAATTCTCCCGCCGCGGTCCGAGTACGAGCGCTGGCTAGCTCGACCGAACTGCCCACCGCTCGGCGAGGCGGTCGTGCTCGAGGTCGAGGTCGAGGTCGAGGTCGA
>JAQBEG010000390.1:0-4820 GCA_032123985.1 Deltaproteobacteria bacterium | reverse complement strand
CGGTCGGGCGGCCCTGGATGAGGTCATTCGCTTCGCCCGCGAGAACGATCTTTTCGGTGACGCACGCGTACGTGACCGAATCGAGGCCATTGCACGAAAAGTTCGAATGGCGCGCCTCGTCTGTTTGCGTGCAGGACAACTCGCCGACGAGCAGCGGCCAAACATCGTCGAAGCCTCGATGTCCAAGGCGCTCGCTGCCCAGGTCGCGCAGCAAGCCACGTCACAAGGGCTCGAATTGCTGGGCGCGGTCGGTGCGCGTGGTGATCATCTGATCGAAAAGCTCTACCGAGACGCCAAAGCCATGGACATCGTCGAGGGCACCGGACAAGTCCAACGCATGATCATCTCGCGAAGCCTGGTCGGTCTACCCCGATAGCCTTCGGAAAGCACAGGGGGCCAGAACATGTCGGAGAGCAGCCAGACAGGCGATCTTGGCATCGAGATCGGAGATGATTTCGTCACGACGGTGGAAATCCAACGACCCCCGGCGAACTTCTTTGATCAAGCCCTGATCGGTCAGCTTGCAGAAACCTTCGAGCGTCTCGACACCGACGACCGATGCCGGGCGATCGTGCTCTGCGCGCAAGGTAAACATTTCTGCGCGGGTGCAAACTTCTCGGCCCCGTCTTCTCCGACCCTATCGACTTCGGGTGGGGGAGATGGAGTGCATCTCTACGATGAAGCCGTGCGCCTTTTCGCAACGCAGACCCCGGCCGTCGCAGCTATTCAGGGAGCGGCTGTCGGCGGCGGACTCGGCCTCGCGCTGTTCTCGGATTTTCGCGTGGCCAGCCCGGATTCACGCTTCAGTGCAAATTTCGCAAGGCTGGGTTTCCACCAGGGCTTTGGCTTGAGCGTAACCCTGCCTAATCTGGTGGGTTCACAGATGGCGATGGATTTGCTCTACACTGGTCGACGCGTGCCCGGGGAAGAGGCTCTCTCGATCGGGTTATGCGATCGACTCGTCCCCACGGATCAGCTCCGGGAAGTGGCCCATGCATGGGCGGTCGAAATCGCCACGTCCGCGCCCCTCGCGATTCGTTCGATCCGCGAAACCCTTCGGGGCGATCTGGCCAACCAGATTCGCGTCGCGACCGATCGGGAGAAGGCCGAGCAAGAGAGACTTCAGAAGACCGAAGACTTCCGAGAGGGTGTTCGCGCGATGGGGGAGCGCAGACGGCCTGAGTTCAAGGGCCGCTAGCGGGTGCCTCCAGGCGAATTCGATTCGCCTCCGGCGGCGACCCTTCTGATGCTGGTAGACTCTTCGTCGAGTCTGATAGGAGCAAGACATGGACGTCGGCATTCAAGTAATCTTCTCGGCTTTTGGATCGACCGCCTCTGATTCACAGGTCTACTCGGAAGAAATCCGCCTCTGTCTTCTCGCCGAAGAGCTCGGCTACGACGTAATCTGGCCGGTCGAGCATCATTTCACCGATTACTCATTCTGTCCGGACAACACCCAATTCCTGAGCTACCTGGCCGGACGCACGAGCACGATCGAACTCGGAACGGCCGCCGTCATTCTTCCGTGGAACGAACCATTGAGGGTCGCCGAGAAGATCGCGCTGCTCGACGAGATCTCGGACGGACGCGTTCGATTCGGCATGGGACGTGGCCTATCACGCCGGGAGTACGAACCGTTTCGCGGCATCGAGATGGACGAATCGCGCGGGCGCTTCGACGAAGCCGCGCCGATGATCCTCGAAGCACTCGAGACAGGCTTCATCGAAGGATCCGGACCCTACTACCCACAGCCACGGACGGAGCTTCGCCCGCGCCCGACGCGGACTTTCAAGGGTCGAACCTACGCCGTTGCGAACTCATCGGACTCGGTCGAGATCGCGGCCAGCATCGGCGCAACGATGATCATGTTCGCGGAACGCGCCTGGGAATCACGAATGCCGGGCATCGAGCACTATCGCGAAAAATTCAAGACGGAGAACGGTTGCGAGGCGCCCCCCGTTCTCACCTGCGACTTCATCTACTGCGACGAAAAGGCTGACCGCGGCGAGGAACTCGCCGAGCAGTATCTGGGAACCTATCTCGCATCGCTGCTCGACCACTATGAATTGATGGGCGAGCATTTCTCTGACATCAGCGGCTACGAAGGCTACGGCAAGAACGCGGAAATGATGCGAGCAGTCGGGCAGAGCGGCTTCCTGACGGGCTTCATGCAGGCGAACGCGTACGGCACACCCGATCAGATCCTCGGTCGACTCGAGTCTCGGCGAAAGGTGCTCGGAAGCTTCGAGCAATCGACGGCATTCCGCTTCGGCGGAATCTCCTACGAACAGGCCGAAAAGAGCATGCGGTTGTTCGCGAAGGAAGTCCTGCCCGTCCTCAAGACCTGGGACTGATCAGCGAGCCGTCCATTGTCGTACGTGTGGTGGCTCGTCTTCGAGCCAATCTGCCCGACCCTTCTCGATCACGAGAATCTCTTCCCACTTTGCGCCGAACTCCGTGTTGGCAAAATGGGGTTCGACGAGCCAAAGACCGTCGGTCGGTGCGTGATCGCTCGTAGCATTCCGATTCCAAAGCGGACTCTGTCTCGGCAGATGCTTCGCTTGTGCCGATTTCATCAAGAACCAGCTGAGCGACGCCCCATCCGAACCACGAAGGCGCCAGCCCTGGGGTCCACGAACACGCACCGCACGATGCCCGAGCACCTCTCCAGGATGCTTCTCGTGCACGCCTTCGTAACCGAGTGCCTCGCAGTCATCCGCGACGCCCTGCGCAATCTCCGAGAACGACAGGTTCCTATTGACCGCGTCACGGATCTTCGTTCGTTGTTCCACCAAAGCTCGCATCATCTCGTCGTGTTTCGAATTCGAACCGAACGAAAAGCTGTAGCTCGTGTCGAGCATGAACCCGTCGAAGAGCGGCGCGCCATCCAGGATGACGGCGTCACCGGACTTCAGTTTCACGTCCCTAGGATAGAATTGGCCGATACCCCAACGGCCCGGCAGCCCCGTTCGTTCGCCGAAGAGGGCAACGGGGAGATGAAAGAAATTTCCGGCGCCCGCCTTTCGGTATCGATTAAACAGCTCGCCTGCGACTTCCTTTTCGCTTACGCCTTCTTCGAGCTCGCCGGCGAGCTCTGTCTGAATTCCGAAACAGGTCTGCTGCAGCGACCGAAAACGATCGAGCTCGCGCGACGAAAATTTCTTTGCCTTGATAAACATCGCGCTATTCGCCGAATTCCGCCATACCGCTGGCTTTGATATCCGGAAGATCGTGGGACACGATCACCGTCATGTCGCGATTCGCGTCGAGGCCGGAGAGCCACAATCGCAACGCCTCATTGCGCCCGGTGTTTTCCGGCACCAGGACGTAACTGTAAAGCAGACCTTTCCCGGTGTTACTGGTGAGATCCCTCTTGCTGTTCGAAACATCGCCAGAGAGAAGCCAGAGATGACCATTCACCGCAACCGCAAAGAGAGTCGAACCAGGCGTGTGACCGCCGAGTGCAACCAATCCGATTCCGGGGAATCCCTCGACGGTCTGAATCGGTTCGCCACCAAGTTCACCACGCCGCAGACAGGAGTCGGCCACGATCGCCGCCCCCTCCTCCGTGTTGAAGTTGTGAAGATCCGCTTGCCAGACAGTCTGGAAGACCGAAGCGCCCGCCCCACGCGCCGCGCAAAAGGGAATGGTTCCTTGCGAGTGATCGATGTGCAGATGGGTATAGGCGACGCCCATCACGCGTTGCGTATCCGGCCCGAGCAATTCGGAGATGTCGCCGCGAGAAATGGCTTCCTCTGCCCCCAATGCAGTTTCCATCAATTTTCCGAATTTCTTGGCCTGGGCACGATCCATGCCTGTATCGATCATGAAGAGATTGCCGTTCGCCCACTCGGCGAGAAAGACCGTATGACCTAATTCGCCCTGGGGCAGCATCTGGCTCGACGTGTTGACATAGCGCAGGCGAACCGGACCATCTTCCACGGCAGTCAGTTCGTGAAGCTCGATCAAACTCGGTAGATCAGGCTCAACTCCCCAAATTTGAATATGCGCCGGAACGAGAGCGAACGCGGCCAAAAAAATGCCTAGAATGATGGCCCCGGCAAGAATCTTCAAGAGTAGTCGCATGACACCCTCCCCTGGAATCCCCGATCATATCAACTACGGTCGCGGTGCAATCCCGAAGCGCTAGATTTCCGCAGCGAAGTCCGCGTCGAGGATGGAATTCAAAATGGTGCGTGCGAGACGTTCGGGAGCCAGAGGCAGCCCTTGGCCGTTTTGGATCGGCTATCTGGTCTTTGGCCTATCGCTCACGGGCGACATCGCGCTCGCGCAAGAGACGGAGAACTCAATGGCTCGTTCACCGAATAGATCGATCGTCGCCGACGAACTCGGACGACTACCCCAATTCTCGCATGCCACCGTGGCCGGGGAACTGATCTTTGTTTCTGGCACCTTGGGAACGCTAGGCGAGTCGTTCGAGCTCGCGCCCGGTGGCACTGGACCGCAAACGACGCAGACCCTGCGAAATATCGAAACCATCCTTCGAGCGGCCGGTGCTGAGCTGAGCGACGTCGTCAAAGTAAGCGTCTACCTCTCAGACATGACGACGTTCCCGGACATGAACGCGGCGTACTCCGAAATTTTTTTGCAATCGCCTCCCGCACGCATCACCGTCGGCGGTGCGGTGCTCGCACTCGGCGCAGCGGTAGAGATCGAATGTGTCGCGAGGCATGTTCCAGGGAGCGGGTGAGTGCGCCGATTCCATCTCTTCGAACTCGAGGATCAATCGTGGTTTCCCGCGTTGATCCGTGACGCGGGTACCGCCTTTCTCGAGTACGCGGGCCGAATCGGGGGACAAG
>JAQBEG010000389.1:0-3081 GCA_032123985.1 Deltaproteobacteria bacterium | reverse complement strand
CAACTGATCGAAGTCGAGCAGGATCCTGGGGCGTTCGTCCGCGGCGAATTGCTGGTCTCACAGAAATCGATGCTCCGCGAGCACTACCTTGCGCACTATCGCCACGGGAGCTTCTACCTGATGGTGTTAGTCGGCTCTGCTGCGGCCTTCTTGTTCGGGCTCTTGATTTACCTGCTCGACCCGCGAGTCTTCGAGGCCGACGCGCCGGACGCGCGCGGATTCGCCCGATTGCTCGGAATCGGCTTCGTTGTATTCCTGTCGGCGCCGGTCGCACTGCTCCTCGTCGGCCTGACGGTCGTCGGTATTCCCGTCGCCGTGCTCGGCCTTTTCATCCTGATCTCGGCGATCTACACGTCCTATGTAATCGTGGCTGGCCTGGTCGGCCAGGCGGTGCTCAAGGCCTCCGGGCCCGGGCTGGGTGCCTTCGCGCCTTCGCTGCTGGTGGGCATCGTGATCCTCAGCGTCGTCGCTGCGCTGCCCTTCGTCGGGCCCGCTGTGCGCATCCTGGCCGTGCTCTTCGGGCTAGGCTGTTTGTTCGAACGCGCTCGTGGAATGCATGCTCTCAATCTGCGTCGAATCCGTGGCTGATTGGGGGTCGCAAGCAACAGGGCCATTGCCGAGCTGATGCCTGCGAGAGCTTGAATCCGGGCGATCTCCGCGCTGACTAGAGTTTTCCATTCCCGACGGAATGCATCCGACCGGATTGGAGATTTCGCTCGTAGAACCATCAACCTGGCGTCCTAGGAGTCCGATTCCAGACTTCGCGATGCAAAAAGATCCTCGTGCAATCAGAGATTCGCTGGCGACGTTTCGCGAATACATGCGGCTCGAGCAGCGCCGAGCATCCGGCCTGTCCGCCGATGACTGGGAGCGCTGGCAGAGCCTTCGCAAACGCCTCGATGGTGCTTTCGGCGAGCTCGAATTACCCGGCGGCGGCAATGGCCGACGCGCCACACCGCGCATTCCAACGTCACTCGTGGTTCGTTTCGAGAATCTCGGGGAGATGGCAAGCGTCCTCATGACGAACCTTTCGCGTGGGGGAATTTTCGTGCCGACCAATCAGCCCGCCGAGATTGGGACTCTCCTCAAGTTGCGTATCGAGGTTGCAACGCCTCATAAGGACATCGAGCTGGATGGTGAGGTTGTATCTCGCCACGTCGGCCCCGATTTCGAGATTCCGCGACGGGGGATGGGCATCCGCTTCAAGAATCTGACTAGCAGGGATCAAGCCCTCGTCGACCAGCTCTATGAGCAGCAGATGAAACGGCATCTCAAATCCGATTGATCTGCTCGATTATCAAGTGAGTCCCTGACAACGGCGAAACACGTATTAGAGGGCATTCCCTCAGAGAGCGTTTTACATGAGCCGACGAAATTCTTTTTCCATTTTCGCGCATGCCGCGGACCATGGAACCAACGTGGCGTATTTTCTTGGCGCAGTCGTTCCCCTATTCGCGCTGGGAGTCGTCATCGATAGGTACGTTCTCGCCCCATTTCAACCCCGTACCGAGCAGGCCTTGAGCCTCGACCGGCCGGCAACCCTGGGCCTCTTCATCAGCATCGCGATGCTCTCCCTCGCCTGTTTTCTCGTTCTACGACGCATCGTCCGCAGAACGATCGAGGAAAATCGGAGCCTCGCGCTCTATGACTCACTGACAGGTCTGCCCAACCGACGGAGGTATCAAGAGCGACTCGAGAAGGCGATCGCCCGTGCCGAACGAACCGGAGAGTTCGTCGCCAATTGCTTCATCGACCTCGACGGATTCAAACGGATCAATGACAGCCTCGGCCACCGCGCGGGCGACCAGCTCCTCATGCAGGTTGCGCGTCAGATTCTGGGAGTGGTTCGACCGGGTGATTGGGTTGGTCGCCCCACCGTGGATCCAGGCCACTCGGATGTCCCCGTCTCGCGCCTCGGCGGAGACGAGTTCACCCTCATTCTGACCGGAATGGGCGTCGATCAAGACGCAGGCAGGGTCGCGCGCCGGGTGCTCGAGGCCCTCAGCAAGCCTTTCATCCTCGATGGCCAGGAGGTCCGGGTCACGGCAAGCATCGGAATCGCCATCTATCCAAACGATGGCATCGATGCGGATTGCCTCCTCCGAAATGCCGATACCGCTATGCACAGCGCGAAGAAGAACGGACGCAACAGCTACCGGTACTACTCCAGCTCGATGAATGAAGAGGCCGAAGGCAAGATCGAAATCGAGCGCCGATTGCGGAGGGCGATTGCCAACGAGGAATTCACGCTCTGCTTCCAGCCCATCAGGGAAACGAAGACTGGAGCGACGCGAGCCGCGGAAGCATTGATCCGCTGGCAGGATCCAGAGTTTGGACTCATCGCGCCGGACGATTTCATCCCGATCGCGGAGGATACCGGGCTGATCGTTGAGATCGGATCATGGGTGCTGAGAGCAGCCTGCGAGCAGGCGTGTCTCTGGCAAAAAAAGGGATTCCAGCCAATCCGAATCGCGGTCAATGTTTCAGGTCATCAAATTCGGCAGCCCGACTTCGTCGAGAAGGTCGCAACCACACTACGCGAGACCGGTCTGAGCCCGCTGGACCTGGAACTCGAAATCACTGAAAGCACGATCATGCAGGAAGATGAAGCGACCGATCTCGCCTTCCTCCATCTCCACGAGCTCGGCGTGCCGATCGCTCTCGATGACTTTGGAACGGGATATTCTTCACTTTCCTACCTGCGACGCTTCAACATCAGCCGGCTGAAGATCGACCGGTCCTTCGTGGCTCGAATTCCCAACGACCCCGAAGACATGGCCGTCACGGCCGCGATCGTCGCCATGGCTCATCAGCTCCTCCTCCCGGTTGTCGGCGAGGGCGTCGAGACGATCGAGCAGGCGCAATCTCTCACAGAGATCGACTGCGACGAACTCCAGGGATATCTATTCAGTCCACCGCTCTCCGCCTCGGACTTCGAGCGTTTCCTGACGCGTGAAAAGGACTGCAGGGTCGACACGGTCTAGCGATTTGCCGTCCCGCGATCATTCTCCCGTAAAGACCGGCTTTCGCTTTTCGAGGAAGGCCTTCATGCCTTCTCGCTGATCCTTCGTACCCATCGTC
>JAQBEG010000388.1:0-4039 GCA_032123985.1 Deltaproteobacteria bacterium | reverse complement strand
TCTGCTTGAAGTACTTGAAGGGCGTGTTCCCGGCCATCGCCCACCCTGCGTGATAGTGCGGGTAGGTGTTCTCGCGGCCCCAGTCTGCTTGCGCGCGAAGGTTTGCGTCGAGCGGAGTCTGCAAGCCGTTCAGCACGTAGGTTTCGTTGAACGTGCCGGCCAGGCCACCTTCGCCGCTCGCGCCGTTGTCGGACGTCACGAAGATGAGTGTGTTGTCGAGTTCGCCGATGCGTCGCAGCTCCTCCACGACGCGACCGATCTGCATATCCACCCACTCCATCTGGCCGGCGAAGACCTCCATCTGGCGGGCGTACAGCGACTGCTCTTCGGCGGAGAGCGAGTCCCAGGCGGGGATCTCAGGAATGCGCTCGGACAGTTTGGTAGCTGCGGGAACGACCCCGAGCTCTTTCTGCCGCTCCAAGATCCGCTCGCGTGCCACGTCCCAGCCCATGTCGAACTTGCCCTTGTATTTGTCGATGTGACTGTCGGGCGCGTGGTGGGGCGAATGCATGGAGCCCGAGGCCCAGAGCATCATGAATGGCAGATCCGGCTTGATCGACTTGTGTCCCGTGATCCACTCGATTGCGCGATCCGCCAGATCCTGGTCGAGGTGCACGGACTTACGATAGGGCTCGGGTGTATGGTCGTCCCACATGACGGGCACGAACTGGTGAACGTCGGCCGCCATGAAGGTGTAGGCGTGCTGGAAACCCTCTCCGCTCGGCCAGCGATCGAAGGGGCCGACCTGGGACACCTCGTAGAGCGGGGTGTGGTCCCACTTGCCGAGCGCGTAGTTGATGTAGCCGGCCTCCTGTAGATAGTTCGCTACGGATTTAGCGGATTCCGGCATGATCGCGTTGTAGCCTGGGAAGCCCATGGCCGTGAGGGCGTGGCTACCTAGGCCGATCGAATGCGGGTTGCGGCCGGCCATCAGCGTGGCGCGCGAAGGCGAACAGAGCGCCGTCGTATGGAAATTATTGAACCGCAGGCCATTCTCGGCAAGCGCGTCGATGTTAGGCGTATCGATCAAGGCACCAAAGCTCCCGACCTGGGCGAAGCCCACGTCGTCGAGCAAAAAGATGATGACGTTGGGCGCATCCGCGTCGGGGACTTCCTCCTCCGCCCACCACTCCTGCGATTCGTCGTATCTCTTGGCCATCACGCCGCCGAAGCCGGGAACGGTCTTCGTCTTCGCGCCGCTCTCCGAAGTTCCGTAGGTCGCCTCGGCGGGGCCGGAAGACTCGCCACCCCCGAAGAAAGGGCTTGCGCAGGACGTCAGGAAGACAGCAGTAAGTAAGACAACGAACGATCTCATAGGGCTCCTCAGACGTCTTTTTTCGGACTTCGCGGGCGATCCCTCGCTCACGACTGGAACTAAACATAAGAATTCCGAATACGACTATAGACCCCAATTCTTGGCTGACCAAGATCCATCAGGCAGCTTCTGCATCGGCCTGTTCACGACCTCTTCATCCATTCTCGACGCTAGCCACGACTGGGCGATCGGTTCGAACTAAACGAGGGCGCGCTGCTGATGCTGAGCATCTCGCTGACCGTAGCCGTTCGCATGACCGAATGGCTGTCGATCGACGACGGACCAGTCGCGACGTACGGCGTCTTGAACTGGGAAGTCAACCTTCCGCTTTCCGGTCCCGCCGAGCCACCCGAATTCGGGGTGGCGGCGAGGCCCGACCCTCATTTCGAACCGCCAGAATGGCGCGCAGAGAAAATACATGGCTGCGGCGCCGTTGACCGTCTCACCCAGCCGTCTCTGCTTCGGGTTCACGAAGCCCTTCGCCCAAATCCCCGCGGAATCGCGGGAACTTCTCGGCCTACGCCTGTCTTTGCTGGGAAAGTCTCTGTAAAGGAAGACTCAATGGCGGAGGACGGAGTCTGGGGCGAACTCGTCTCTGCGGTCGTTTCCCTGATCCACAGGGAAAATACAGGGAAATTCTCCCAAACTTGACGCTGCTGGCGGAACCGGAGCTGAATTTTCCAAGCGTTTCCGGGGCGGTAGCAACGGATTCCCTGTGTTCCAGAACAGGGACTTAATTCCGACGAGCAGGGAATTCGCGGGAATTCGAAGCGGACTCTGAGCCGCGGCACTCGAGCGAATTCATCTCATCGACCGCGAATACGGGCCCGAGCCTGTCTGGATGAATAAGGAGAACGGACTAGGGTCGATCACTCCGGCTGCCATCCAAGAAGTCGCGTTCTGACGGAATCTTCATTGCGTCGGGGGCGGTCTACTCTCTCCCGCGTTCTTGGCTCCAGGCGGAGCGTCGGTAGCCGGAGGTCGTGCGACAGATGGGCGTAGAGCGGGGTGAGCTTCGGCAGGTCCGTAGACTGTTTCTGGCGGGGCTTGGGGGTGTATTCGTTTGCGCGTTTGTGTCGGTCTCGGTGCAGATCGATGGGCTGATCGGACCCGACGGGATCATGCCGGCGGCGGAATTTCTCGCACGTGCGCGAGACCATTTCGCCGCCGCCGTCCCCTCTCGCATACCATCCGTGTTCTGGCTCGGGGCAGGTGCGTTTGCTCTCCATCTCGTCTGCGGACTTGGACTGCTTTTCTCAGTGCTGCTCATCTCGGGCTTTGCGCCACGTCTCTGTATCGCCGTTCTCTGGACGCTCTATCTCTCGATCTCCTCGGTTGGGAATGTCTTCTTTGGATATCAATGGGATGTCCTGCTGATCGAGGCCGCAGCCTGCGCATTCTTCTTCGCGCCGGCTGGGTGGACACCGGCGTCTGCCAGCCAAGTTCCGACGAGTCGGCTCGGCCTCTTTCTCCTTAGGGTGCTACTCGCGCGCCTCTTTTTTCTCTCGGGCGCGACGAAGTGGTTGTCCGGCGACCCCAGCTGGAGAGAGGGCACCGCGCTGCAATTTCACTTCTGGAGTCAGCCTCTACCCACGATTCCAGCTTGGTGGGCAGATCGGATGCCCGACCTCGTGTTGCAGGGCGGCGTTGTCGGGACATTGCTGATCGAACTCGGCCTGCCCATCTTCGTATTCGCGCCTCGCCGCTTTCGCCTCGTCGCGTTCGTCGGGTTCATCGGGCTCCAGCTCCTGATCGGCTTCACCGGGAGCTACGGGTTCTTCAATCTGCTCACGTGTGTTCTGTGCCTCACGTTGATTGAAGACCGGGATCTGGCGATCGCGAAGCAGTGGATAGCCGAAAAGATCGGTGGGCCTAGATCTTCGTGGCGGCGCGGGGATTCAACCGCTGAAGTGGATCGTGACCCGCCCGCCAATCTGTCCGTCAATTTATTCGCAGATGCGAATTGGCGAATCCATTCCCGACGCGCTCGACGCGGGGTGGAGGTCACGGTCGCGGTCATCCTATTGCTCTGTGCGATCAGCACGACGCTCGGTGTGCTCGGCCTGGGTGAACTCGTTCCCGAGCCGGTCCGGATCGTTCGACAGAAGCTTGCGCCCTTCCGTTCCTTCAATGGCTATGGGCTGTTCGCAGTGATGACGACCGGTCGACTCGAAATCGAGCTCGAGGGCAGCGCCGATGGTGAGACGTGGAAGCCCTACGTCTTCATCTACAAGCCAGGCCCTCCTGCTCGTGCGCCGAGGCTGGCGATGCCCCACATGCCACGGCTGGACTGGCAAATGTGGTTCGCATCGCTGCGGGGCTGCGAAGGCAGCCCGTGGTTCCATCGGTTTCTCTTGAAGCTTCTGGAAGGCAGCGAATCGGTCGGCGGACTGCTTGCCGAGAACCCGTTTCCAGACGAGCCGCCGCGCTACCTGAGAACACCGACGAGTGACGCGCGATTTGCCGCAGCCGACAAGGACGATGGAAGTTGGTGGTCGTATGAGGCGGTCGGGGCCTTCTGCCCAACGGTCGAACTGCGCGATGGGCGACTCGTCGCGGCCGATCTCTCAAACTGAGCCAGAGGGTCGCGATGTCCTCGATCTCATTATAGTGTCGGCGGAGGCAAGCATGGCGCAAACACGGCGTTGGTCCGTCGCCGGCGCCCCTCTTTACGTTATTTCGCGGCGTTGGTGCATGAATTCTAGAGAAAATCGGGCCATTGCC
>JAQBEG010000387.1:0-3367 GCA_032123985.1 Deltaproteobacteria bacterium | reverse complement strand
CCCGACGGGGGGATCTGGTTCAGCCAACTCAACGAAAATCGAATCGGTCGGATCGATCCGAAGACGCTGGATGTGGAGATGATCGTGACTCCCTTCAGTGCGCCGCGTCGCCTCCGCTTCGATTCAAAGGGACGCCTATGGATACCGGGCTTCTCCTCGGGACTGATCTCACGCTTCGACCCCAGGACCCGAGAGTTCAAGAGCTACGCGCTCCCGATCGAGCCCGTTGGCACCGAGACTCCCTACGCGCTGAACATTCAGCCCGATACGGATTCGGTCTGGATCTGCGGCACCAACAGCGACAGTCTGATTCGCTTCGAACCCGAGCAGGAGACGTTCTCCGTATATCCCCTTCCGACCCGCGTGACGTATACGCGGGAAATCGACTTCGATGAGCAAGGTCGGATCTGGACGTCGAATTCAAATCTACCCGCATGGCAGATCGAAGACGGTATGCCGCGGATCCTACGCCTCGACCCCTCATTCCTGCCGGCCGCGCTCGAGACGGTGAGTACGTCGCTGGTGGATGGAAGGGATTAACAGCGACGTCTCGCTGTCCCATGGAATGCGATACCAAAACCAATTCAGGTCCGGAGATCTCGAGTGATGCGCGCAATGAGGGCGAATGTCCTGGAGCGAAATTCGCGGCGCTTCGGCGCGCCAGCTCTCGTCGTAGTCTGCTTGGGCGTGTTGATTGGCTGCAGCACCCCGCCGATCGAAATTCTAGATCGGACCGCGCCGGCTTCGCTTCGGCATCCGCCCGCTGGCAGCGTCATCGGAACGAATGGCCTCTACGGAGGATTTTCCTGGCTCGGGATCCCCTATGCCCAACCGCCGGTCGGGCCGCGACGCTTCCGTGCCCCGCTACCGGCTCCGAGTTGGCAGGGAGTTCGCGAGGCTGTGGCCTTCGGTTCAACGTGCCCGCAGTACGCATCGTCCACCAACAGTGACGCTTCGGTTTCGAGAGGAGAAATCGTCGGAAATGAAGATTGTCTCTTCTTGAACGTTTACGCACCGGACCGCCGGGTTCAGGACGCGGCGACGGACGAGAGTGAGTTGCCCGTCATGGTGTGGATTCACGGAGGGGGCAACACTTCCGGTACGTCGTCTTTCTACAACGGAACCCGACTCGCCAGCGAACATCAAGTCGTCGTTGTAACGATCAATTACCGCCTCGGTTTTCTCGGTTGGTTCCGGCACCGCTCTCTGCGCAGTTCTGCGGACCCGATCGACGCATCGGGAAACTTTGGGACCCTCGATCAGATTCGCGCTCTCGATTGGGTTCAGGAAAACATCGCAGCCTTTGGTGGCAACCCGAACAATGTGACGATCTTCGGTGAATCGGCGGGTGCGTGGAACGTCATGGGTTTGTTGGCCTCGCCGATGGCCAGCGGAAAGTTCCATCGCGCCATCGCGCAGAGCAGCCTCACCTGGAGTTTCTCGCCCGCTCGCGCCGAGAACTACATCGATGATCCTGAATCGGGGGAGAGAACGAGTTCCGGCGAGTCGCTGGTTCGAATGATGATCGCGAGCGGGCAAGCGGACGATCGTGAAACTGGCAAACGCATCATCGCGTCGATGAACGATGAGTCGCTGAGTGAGTATCTGCGAGAAAGGACGATCGCGGAACTCTTTGCCGCGTACGCAGTCGAGGGAACCGAGGCAGAGGATGGGTATACCTGTCCCCGACTCTTCGAGGACGGCGTAGTCCTACCGTCAACACCGCTCGGCAACGCCTTTCGCCCGGGGTCAGCGTTCAACCAGGTGCCGGTGATGCTCGGAACGAACAAGGACGAAGAGAAACTCTTTCTTCTCTACAACCCCGAGTACATCTCGCGCGTCTTCGGGGTGATCCCGACCTTCCGAGACCGTGGTCGATACCTCCGCGACGCGCAGACGATTACAAGGATCTGGCGGCTGATGGCGGTCGACGAGGTCGCCACGGACCTTTCGCGCACGATGCCCGGTGAAGTTTTCTCCTACCGATTCGATTGGGACGAGGAGCCAAGCTTCCTCTGGAGCGATCTTTCCGAGTTGATCGGCGCGGCCCATGGCTTCGAAATTCCATTTGTGTTTGGTCATTGGAATCTGGGACCGGACTCACACCGCCTCTTCGTTGAAGAGAATCGTCGCGGCCGAGAAATTTTGAGCGCGGCCATGATGTCGTATTGGGTGGAATTTGCAGTCAGCGGTCGCCCGGGCACCGGAAGGGATGGTCGTCTACCTCCCTGGTCCGCGTGGACGGAAGGTACTCCGCAGTTTGCGATTCTCGACACGGCCGCCGGCGGCGGGCTTCGCATGATGGACGGGCGCGATACGGCGGAAGGCATCGTGTCGAGTATCCTGGCAGACACGAGTTACCAGACGCTTCGACAGCGCTGTACCGCGCTGGCTTCGATCTACAATTGGGCCCCGCTGGTTTTTTCCGTCGACGACTATCAGTCCGTTTCTGAAGGCCTCTGTCAAGGGTTCGCTATCCGTGATCTGGTCAATCCCCTCTAACGACCGAGAATCAACGATCATGCTGCGAGGCGATTGACTTTGAGCTCCGCCGCAGCGGTTTGGGTGAAGTAGAATGAGGCAGTCGATGACCAAGGGGCATGAACATGACAAGGCTGGAAACTGCGACCGCTTTTCTCGTCGGTGAAGTGGAGGCGCTCGAAGTCTTCGAATTCGTCGTCGTGGCCCCTGTTGGCGAACCACTTCATGTTGTTGAAGTGACGCGAAGCGAGAATGGAAGCCTCGAAGTGCGAGTGCCTGGACGGCCGGCATTGGTGCCGCCGCTCGAGGCTTCGGTACTGAGTACTCTGCGCGAACGAGATTTTTCGAGCGAGAATCCAGAAGATCCCACCAAGCCCTGGGTGCGCGCAGTTGTCGACGCCAAGGCGGCCGTCGACCTTTTGCGAGAAGTACGCATCGAGGTGTTCGGTGAAAAAATCGATGCTTCACTCGACATTGCGCACGGCAGCCACAAAGCGGAACACGACGCTCAACAAAAACTCGCGGTCGCGCGAGCGCGTATCGAGCCCATTCTGTTGGAGATACTCGCGCAGTCCGCCAAACAGGACGACGACGGTGACTACATTCTTCCGATCGGGGAGGTTCACGTCATGGTTGCGCCCCGTTCCACGCCGGCCGGGCAGATCATGATCCGCATCTTCGCGATCACCAACGTGGGCATCAACATAGGATCCGAACTCGGTCTTTTCCTTGCGCGACTCAACTTTGGACTGATGTTCGGACGATTTGCTCTCGACACGGACCACCACTCGATCTGGTTCGACGAAACCCTGCTCGGAGAACATTTCCGGGAAGAAGAGCTTCGCTTCGCGATCGATGTGGTCGCCTCGACGGCGGACGCCTGGGA
>JAQBEG010000386.1:0-6586 GCA_032123985.1 Deltaproteobacteria bacterium | reverse complement strand
GACCATGGCGTGCTGCAAGCGATTCTGCACGAGTATGGGATGCCTCCGAATCATACGGCCGGGGGCATCAATATGAACTTCTTCCCGCTTGGGCCGCTCTTGCGACGCAGCGGAATCTTTTTCATCCGGCGAAGCTTCACGGAAGACGAAATCTACAAGCTCGTCCTTCGTCACTACATCGACTACCTGATTTCCAAGCGCTTTCCCCTCGAGTGGTACATCGAAGGGGGTCGTTCCCGATCGGGCAAGCTTTTGCCACCTCGATTCGGCCTGCTGGCCTACGTGGTCGACGCCTATCGCCGAGGACACAGCGAGGACGTCTATCTCGTGCCCGTGTCGATCTGTTACGACCAGATCTCCGACGTCTCCGATTATGTTGCCGAACAGCGGGGAGGTAACAAGGAAACCGAGGGCTTGGGCTGGTTCCTGCGATTCATCCGCCGATTGGGCCGACGCTATGGGAGGATCAACGTTCGTTTCGGTGAACCGATCTCGCTCGCCGAATCATTGGATCCGCCGGATCCAAAGGCCTCGCCCGACCCCAATGAGCAGAACGTCGAGTTGAGGAAGCTTGCCTTCGAGGTCTGTCTCCGAATCAACCGAGCGACCCCCATCACACCGGTGTCCTTGATCTGCCTCGCTCTGCTCAGTCGGGGGGATCGCGCACTCACGAAGGCCAACATGGTCGAGGCCCTCGGGAATCTGAACGGATACGTGCAGCGACAGAAGCTCCCGACTTCGGAAGACCTAGACCTCGACACGCTCGAGGGCGTTGCGCGAACGATGGACGCGTTGGTAGAGAACGGTCTTCTGACAGTCTACGACAAGGGGCCCGATCCCGTATATGCGATTGCCCCACATCAGCATCTGGGCGCCGCCTACTACCGTAATACGATCATCCACTTTTTCCTGACCGGAGCCATCGCGGAGCTATCTCTACTTCGAGCAACCGAGGCGGACGTTAGGGATCGGCCGGAGGCCTTCTGGCAAGCCGCGTTGGATTTGCGGGATTTTCTGAAGTTCGAATTCTTCTTCGCAGAAAAGGAAGCCTTCCGAAGGGAGATCCGGCAGGAGCTAAACGTTCACGATGCGGATTGGGAGAAACGCCTGGAAGAGGGGCCGGGTGCAATCATCGACGTGTTGAGCACAATTCGCCCGTTCCATGCGCATCGCGTGCTGCGCCCCTTTCTCGAGGCGTACCGCGTGGTGGGGGATGTACTCGAATTTCACGACGGGGACGAGCCGATCGACGAATCGGCCTTCCTCGCGGAGTGTCTGGCGCTCGGCCATCAGTACGCATTGCAGCGACACATCAAACGACAGGAGTCGGTCTCAAACGTGCTATTCGGGACCGCGGTCAAGCTGGCCCGCAACCGTGGGCTCTGGGAGCCGGGTGGGGCGGAGCAAACGGAAGTGCGAAGACGCTTCGCCAGCGAGATTCGGGCGACGATCCGGCGCATCGATGCAGTCGAGGCGATCGTTCGCGCTCGACAGGCCGGCCTGACGTCGATCCAGGCCAGCAGTGGAGCTTTCGCTGGAACGCTGACCCGTTGATTAGACACGATCCGTAGAGCCAAGGTCGAGCAGTGCGTTCAGACGAGCAATCCGACCAGATCGAACACCGATATCAGGCCAACCAGCGGGCCTTCGTCATTCTCTTCGTCGAGCACGAGGACCCTGTGGATTCGGTGTTTTAGCATGAGCTCCGCGACCTCGTTGATGGGTGCATCTCGGCGAACCGAGATCGCACCCGTCGTCATGACTTCCAAGACGCTTCGCTGCGTTAGCCTGTCCTCGAACTCCTCGATGTCGGTCATCCACTCTTCGGCTGAGAAGGAGCCGCCGCCGTCCTCGTAATAGTGGAGATCCATGACCGCATCGTCGTGCGTCTCGTTTGCGATCCGCAGCAGATCACGGGCGCTGATGACCCCGACAACGTCACCTCCATCGTCTACGACCGGCGCTCCGCTGATGTCCTCTGCGACGAAGAGTCGATACACCGCCAAGAGCGGCGAATCCGCCGCCACTGTGACGACGCGGGTTTCCATAATGTCCTCAGCAACTTTCATCGTTGAACCCTCATGGGTCGAGCCCATCTTTGCGCTGACTAGCGCGCGCTATCCATCGCTCTGCGAAGACACGAGGCTACTTCATCTCGTTGTGTCGCTACGAATGCGGCGCAATGATACAGGCGCTCAGTGAGATATTCATCCGAGAATTCAGTTGATTTCATCTATGCTCGGCCAGAATTACGGAGGCTGCCCGATGAAGACAGATGTGGAGATCGCGAGTGCCGCGGTGCCGAGACCGATCGAAGATGTGGCATATGACCTCGGACTTTCCGGCGACGACCTGTACCTCTACGGTCGTGACGTAGCGAAGGTCGACCTTGATGTCCTCGAGCGTCCGCGCAGTAGAAAGGCCAAATCGCGACTCGTGCTCGTATCGGCCATCACTCCGACGCCGGCTGGCGAGGGCAAGACCACAACCTGCATCGGGTTGGCAGATGCGCTCTCGCGCGTCGGAGAATCCGTATGTCTCGCCCTTCGAGAGCCTTCTCTTGGCCCCTGTATGGGCGTTAAAGGTGGGGCCGCGGGTGGCGGCTATAGCCAGGTGATTCCCATGGAACGCATCAACCTGCATTTTACCGGGGATTTCCATGCCATCACCTCAGCCAACAATCTCCTGTCTGCGATGCTCGACAATCATCTTCACCAGGGCAATGTTCTCGATATCGACGTCCGTCGCATCCTCTGGCGTCGAGTTCTCGATCTGAACGACCGAGCCCTGCGTCACGTCGTCGTCGGGCTCGGCGGACCGACCGATGGCGTTCCGCGCGAAGCGGGTTTTGACATTACGGCCGCCTCGGAAGTGATGGCGATGCTTTGTCTTGCGACGGACGCCGAGGATCTTCGAACTCGACTCGATCGCACGCTCGTGGCCTTCAACCGCAATGGTGGGCCAATTACTGCGCGTGATCTCGGCGCGAGTGGCGCGATGCATGCATTGCTTCACGAAGCCGTGCGTCCGAACCTGGTCCAGACGCTCGAGGGCACGCCGGCTTTTGTCCACGGGGGTCCCTTCGCCAATATTGCGCACGGCTGTAACAGCGTCTTTGCGACCCGTATGGCCATGCACACTTCCGATTGGTGCGTGACGGAGGCGGGTTTCGGATTCGATCTCGGCGCCGAAAAGTTCTTCGATATCAAATGTCAAGGAGCGGGTCTCGACACGGCGGCCGTCGTGCTCGTGGCCACGATTCGGGCGCTCAAGATGCATGGCGGGCGCAAACAGAGCGAGCTGGGCAAACCGGACCCCGAGGCCGTACGTCGCGGGCTGCCCAATCTGGAGAAGCATCTCGAAAGCATTCACTGCTTCGGCGAGCGAGCGATCGTCGCCATCAACTCCTTTGCAGCGGATACGGCCGAAGAGGTCGCGGTAGTACGTGGTTGCTGCGAGGCTCTCGGCGTCCCGGTCGCAGCGACGGATCACCACGCGCGGGGTGGAGAGGGCGCGATGGATCTGGCTCGGGCCGTCATTCAGAATTCCGAGACCTGGCGCGCACCTTTTCGCCCGCTCTACGACTGGAACGATGGCGTAGAGGACAAGATTTTCGCGGTCGCCAGTGCAATGTACGGAGCCAGTGTGGTCTCGTATACCAAGCAGGCCAAGCGGGATCTGCGAGAGATCGAGTCCCTGGGTTTTGCTGGTCTGCCCGTCTGCATCGCCAAGATCCCAGGATCACTATCGGACGATGCGAAGCTTCGAGGGCGCCCACGCGATTTCGAGATCACCGTGCGGAGCCTTCAGGTGAACGCCGGCGCCGGGTACGTCGTGGTTCTCACCGGGGACATCATGCGCATGCCGGGTCTGCCGAGCCACCCCCTCGCCGAATCGATCGATGTCAAGAACGGTCGAATCATCGGCCTTTCGTAGAATACCGACTTTCGATTGGGTTAGTTGCGGTCCTGCGCCTCGAATTGGGGCGGAAATTCCGCTCCGGAGGCGACGGTCGCGATTGCGAATGGCTACGGCCGGCTTGGAAGCCGGCACGCGTTTTGCTTTACTAACGGGCGTGAGATGAACTCACTGGGAGGTCGATCCAATGGCAGCCAGGAAAGCAACGCGCAAAGCGGCAGTGAAGAAGAAGGCGACTAAGAAAAAGGCCGCCAAGAAGAAGGCCACAAAGAAGAGGGCCACCAAAAAGAAGGCGGGAAAGAAGAAGTCCGCAAGGCGGTCCGCCATCGAGATCATCGGAGATGATCTGCCGAAGTCGTTGAAGGCGTTCGGGAGGCAGCTCCGGCGTGATCTCACCGCGATCGAGAAGCAGATAGAGGTCGCCGGAAAAGATACACGGCGAAGTCTGGCGAGAATCGTGCGGGATGCGAGTCATCAACTCGGTGCTCTCGAAGCACGCGGAGAACGCGAGTGGCGTTCACTTTCGCGGAAGGCAAAGAGTGACGTCGAGCAAGTGATGAAGCGTGTGCGGAAGGCGACTGGCGTATAGCTCGGATAGAGGACGCTTCTAGTCCAGGAACTCGAGCTCTCGCATGAAACGGACCATTTGAGCCAGATACTCGCCGCGGTCGAGGTGGAGCATGTGGTTGCCGGGGAACCAATGGATGCGGCAGCGGTCCCAGTGATCCCAGAGCAGTCGTGAATGCTTGGGTGGGGCCATGCGGTCGCCGATGCCGCCGATGATCATCAGGCGTTCCTTCGCGATCGCCGGGCGATGGGTCAGTGGAGTCGAAGGCGCCAGAAGCCGGCGGCCGTCCTTGATCGAGAGGTCGAGCGCGGTGAGTCCCAGCCGAATGGCAAGGCCTGTCGGCTGCCACTCCAGGATCAGGTCGAAGGGACTCACGACGGGGACGTTGGGAATCGCGAATTGAAGGCGATCTTCGACACTTGCGAGAAGCGCCGCGGTCCAGCCCCCGAGGCTGATGCCGGTCACACCGACCTTTGAGATCCCGCGCTCTTCCTCGAGCCAGTCGATGAGAGCGCGCAGTTCGCAGATGGCCTGCGCCATGTGCTCGTTGATTGCACCGAGTCCGCAGCCGAAGAATCCGTGACCGCTGTAAAGGGACCATGGCTCCTGGCGCAATCCGTGATGCGGCAGAGTGTAGAGGATGACGTCGCAGCCCTTCTCATAGTAGGACTGCAATGCAAAGAAGCGTTCGTTGATCCAGTAGGGATCGGCCATGAAGCCATGTATCGCAATCAGGGTAGGGCGCGGACCGTCGCCGTGCCGCCAATGACGGGCGCGGGCGACTCGACTGCGTTTGTGTCGAGCGTAACGTTCGACGTATCTCGGGTTGAAGGGCTGATAGGGCGAATCGAATTTGAGCCCCTCGCAGATGCCGTTGACTGGCGTGAAGTACCCCGAGCGCGGGGAATAGCAGGTGACATCGATTTTCTGTGAAGGAGGCGAAAACAAGCCTTTGGGGTCATTCTCGAGTAGATCGAGATAGAGCTGAAGGTCTTCCCTTCCCTCAGACGCCCGCAGTCCGAGCCGACCATTAGGTAGCGGCAACAAGCTCGCGGGCAGGGCGGTCAGGCTGAGAAGGCTGGCGCCAGCCGTCCGAATCGCCAGGTCGCCGAGCGCGCTGACGTTCACACGTAGCCAATCGCGCGGCTTCAATTCGAAACCTTCGGGTCTCTGAGCAAAGTTGCTCTCGAGATTGTCCCACCAAAGGCCCTCCGGCATGATCGAAGGGGAATGGCTGAATGTCTCATGGGCAATTCGCGAAACGACACTCGACCGCGGCATGACGACTCCCAAAGCATTTTCTGGAAGGGTTCAGCATGCATGGTGCATGTTCTGATCCATCCATGATCGTTGTATCGATGATACATCTCAATGACATTGTCGTGCTACCTCTACGCACATGCACATCGTTGATGACGGGGAGATCGAGATCGCGGTTCCGCTCGAGAGTGGCCTCGGCGGCGCGAGCACGTACACCCTAGGGCTGGGCGCTTGCTATGTGGAGCGCGCCGTTGCGTTCCCGCGAAGCGGTGGAGTCAACCCATGGGTCGTTGCTTGCTCCAGGATCCCTTCGAGGTGACCGACTCGAATCGTGAGACGGGCGATCGGAAGGCTGCGGGCGCTCGATCTACGTCTGGCCGAATGCGAGTGTGGCTGCCCGTGGTACTGAGTTTCCTGCTGGTTTGCGGAATTGGCTGGATCGGGATCGATAGGCTCGAGCAGCAAAACGATTTCTGCAACGCCTGTCATCTGCCAGATACGACGCCCCTACATCTCGAAATCCGAGAACGCTTTGATCGCGTTATTCCGCAGAATCTCGCCGGCGTCCATGGCCGAGGCTGGGTGGAAGACCGAGAGAACACGGCCTTTCGATGTATCGATTGTCACGCGGGTTCGGGCCTGCTCGAACGCGGAAAGATCAAGATGCTCTCCGCTCGCGACGGGTTCCGTTATCTGATTGGAAGCTTCGAGGAGCCAGACGAAATGGCTTTTGAACTTTCGGCGCAGGCCTGCCGCCGATGTCACTCGAGCTTTAGGCATTCGGCGGCTCCCGGTTGGACTTTGACCGCCTACCACGGTCGGCCAGCGCACGACGAACCA
>JAQBEG010000385.1:0-2559 GCA_032123985.1 Deltaproteobacteria bacterium | reverse complement strand
GCCGTCGTCGTGATCGCGCCGGTGGCGAGCGGGCGTATGATCGCACGAAGCGATGCCCTCGCTCCACCATCTGGCCGCACGATGCTGTAGTGACAGTAGAGATGAACCACGTAATCGATCGACACGCCGATCAGCGAGGCCCCGAATGCAAGCGTGATCCCGTGCAGCCGTCCGAACACGGCGAGCACTGCCGCGCAGCCGGCCAACACACCTACACCCACCGGAATCGCCGCGAGAGCGACGAAGCGGAGACTTCGAAAAAGAACAAGCAAGAGGCCACAGAGCAGCACGGTCGATACGATTGAAACCCGCTTGATATCACCCTCGATGGCCTGTGCCGCCCAGGTTGCGAAGCGATTCACACCGCTCTGATCCAATCGGAGCGTCTCCTCGAATTGCTTGTTCACCCGAGCGAACGCGTCCGACACCCCATCGAGAAGAGACGCCTGGGCCGACGCATCCATGGCTGAGGCCTTCGTTCCCATGAAGAGAATCGCAGTGCGCCCATCCCCACCGACGAATCTTCCGTCAATTACATTCAGGCTATTCGCGCGCGATCGTTCGAGTCGCTGAAATAGTGTCGGAATCGTCAAGAATGGGTCTCGGGGCGCAACGCGAGATGCCAGCGGCGACAAAGGCCCAGCCAACTCCTCCCGAAGATGACGAGCCGCGGCACGAAGGCCCTCGTCGGTCAGACGCGAACGCGCTGTGTGTTCGTCCAAGGCCAGGAAGGAGAGTCTCCGCGGTTCGTAGAGTTCGAAGAGCGCGCGTTCGAGACCCTCGGACGGACCCCCTTCGAGAAATGAAATCGCTGCCTCGACACGCGGCTCGTGTCGAAGACTCGCCTCGAAGGCCCGACTCGCCCGAATCGCCGTCATTGCATCCGGTGCCTCGATCGCGAGGATCATCGTGCGACTCAACTCGCTTTCGGCAATCTGGCGTGATAGCGCCGACAGCTCGCCGTCCTCGGCATCCGGAAGAAAATGACTGATGTCCGTGGTCACTCGAAAATGCAGAACCACGTAAGACAAGAGCGCCGTGAAGACGACTCCAGCGAAGATCAGGCGACCGCGTTCCGCATGGGTCATGGAACTGAGCATCTCATCGAGACGTCGCCTCAAGCCCAAAGAACTCACGTCGCTCCGTCGAATCGAATCGGCGTTGCGGGTTCGGGTCGATGATTCGCGTGAGTGTGCGGTCCCCGCTCGTTTCCTTCAGCTCCATCGTGTCGGCTTTACGACCGCGTCCACTGACTCGCAGCTCACTGACGAGTTGCGACAGCGGTGCATTGCGCGGGACGAGGCGCACCTGCCAGCGCTCCCCGGATCCGCTCGTATCGCCGTCTCCGTTCCGGTCGACTTGCCCTTCGTCTTCTCCGACCGCAGGACTGAAGCGCTGATAGTCGACTCGATAGGTCCTTTCGAGCGATTCGAGATCACCCGTGAAGATCCAGATCATCGACTCGACTAGCGGTCGGACCTCGGCGCGCGAGGCGAGGTCGATCGTCTGCACACCTTCGCCGTCAGAAATGCGCACGTGATGATCCGCAACCAGAACGTCCTGTGGACGAGGTTTCTCGACACGACGAAGCAGCGTCGACGGAGGCTCGAAATATAGACGGCCGCTGCTTCGGAGAGGAACCGCGAGCAGCGCCAGATATTTCTCCTCCTCGAAGCGCGCCTCGAGCCCAGTCGTCTCCTTGAAACCCGCGAGGAGTTCTGCGAACGATGCTGGCGCAGATGCGGTGTCCGCCGTTCCCGCACGAAGGTCCGCAGCGGCTCCGAAGATGGAAACAACCAGACCGGCTAGTCCCAGACATTGCCTGAGGTTATACGAAGAGTCGTTCCAGAATCGCATGGGGCGTCTCGAGGAGTAGTCGACCGCTGAAATCCGTGGTGGCCAATGCGGTAAAGCCGCGCGCGCTGCGACGCGACTGGGTGAGATTGCGAACAGAGTAGACGATCCGCAGCATGGGCTTCCATGCCGTGGCCTTGGCCGTCACTTCGACTTCATCTCCATAGGTCAGGGGGAATGTGTAACGACATCCTACGTCAGCCACATACATGCGAAATCCGAGATCCCTGATCTGGGGGACGTCGATGCCATGCGAAACGAAGAGTTCTGTCCGAGCCAATTCGAAATACTCGAAATAGCGACCATGCCAGACGACCGAGAGCGGATCACAATCGTGAAAGGGAATCGTCAGACGCACACGGACGGCGCGGGACTTTTCTTTCATGCGAGTCCCAGATCTCCGAACGAAACGCCGTCACGTCGCAGAAGCTCGACCACGGCAGTCATGTCCCGATCCATACGACGGTCCTCACGCAGCATCGGAACGATCGCCCTCACCGACTCTCGAAGCGCGGCGATATGACCCACACCAGACGTCCCACGAAGATCGTGTGCTTGACAGACTGCGAGCATCGAAATGCCAGCGACTTGCTCGCTGAGTTCGAGCACGCGAATCAGGTCGCGCGCTGCCGTCGTGGCCATCGGGACCTTGTCCTGATTGTGGAGCTCGGTACTTCGACTGAACGCACTCGCCGGCATCGTCTG
>JAQBEG010000384.1:0-2849 GCA_032123985.1 Deltaproteobacteria bacterium | reverse complement strand
GTTCCGGCCGATACGATGCACGGTCAGTCCTTGACCGACGGCGAAGCGACCCCGATCGCGCACGTCACGACTTCGAACTGGGGCTGGTATCTCTTCAAGTCCATCCCGCTGGCCACGGGCAACCCCGAGAAGCCCGGCAATCCGCAATGGCCCGTCCCTCTTCACGGACAACGTGACTCCCCAGCGAGTCGTGCAGCAGACGACGGAGAAGGCCAGAGAGCTGGGAGGCACGATGGTCACTGATCTGGTTTCGGCGGACAAATCCTCTTGGAAGTTCTACACGCTCGTCCTGTGGCTCAACGAGATCGAGGTGTCGGGGAACGTCTCGAAGGAGCGCACGGGTCCCTGATCGCAGACTCAGCGCGCATCTCCGAGGTTTGCGCCGTCGACGGGATTGGCGAGCCACGTCCCGATGTCCTTGCCGAGGGCCTGGGTCGTGCGACCGATGATCGCACAGGTGCCCTTGAAGACACCGAAGGCGCCGCCTCCCGAGAATCGCTTGCCCCTGAAGCTGGCCACCGGCTTGCCAGCCTGCTTCAACGTGCCCTGAACCTCCAGCCACTTGGGTCCGCTGAAGACGCCGCCGCCGCTGGCATGGACCTGGGTGATGGAGAGGTCCAGCACCCGCCCGCTTCCGAGCTCGTCGACCCTCGTCACGTCCGTTCCGTACTCGGCGATGAATCCCGAGAGCTTGGTGCCGAGCTCGCACTTCTCGCGAACCGCCGCTCGCACTTCGATGTCCTGCGAGAACGGGATGTCCTTCAGCACCTGGACCTCTGCGCTGGCATTCGATGCGACCATCCAGCAGAGCGCGGTCAGGCCGAGCGCGAAGCTCGAGGGGAAACGGGTTCGACTCATGGGGTTGTCCTCCGGGCTGGCAGCGTAGCGAAGGGGTCGCGCCGGCTGCACGACGGCCTGCCCGGGAATGTGGCGTGGGCTGCCCAAGAGTTGATCACCGGCACCCCCGCGCCGCGCCTGCTCACCGGAGGGCAGTCGGAAGCCACGGCACGATCCTTGCTATTCGAGCGGGACGCGGGTCACTCGACCCGCGCAAGGAGGTTCGTCAGGACATGAGTGGCAGTGCCGCACGTCTGCAGGCCGTCGAGGCCGTTACCCGTTACAAGCCCATCTCCGAGCCGCTGAACTTTTCTGAAGTCTCCGCCAGCGAACTCTACGGGTCGAACGTGTTCAATCGGGGAGTCATGAAGAACCGGTTGCCGAAACCGGTATACGAGACCGTGCTGAAGACCCTCCAGACGGGCTCGCGGCTGGATCCCAGCATTGCGGACGTCGTGGCGACGGCCATGAAGGATTGGGCGATCGAGAAGGGGGCGACCCACTACGCCCACGTCTTCTATCCGCTCACGGGCTCGACGGCCGAGAAGCACGACAGCTTCCTCTCGCCCGACGGTCAGGGCGGAGCGCTGGTGGAGTTCGCGGGGAAGACGCTCATCCAGGGCGAGCCCGACGCTTCGAGCTTCCCGAACGGCGGCATCCGCGCGACCTTCGAGGCGCGAGGCTACACGGCCTGGGATGTCACCAGTCCCGCCTACATCCTGGAGAATCCGAATGGCACCACGCTCTGCATTCCGACTGCCTTCGTCTCCTGGACGGGTGAGGCCCTCGACAAGAAGACCCCGCTGCTTCGCTCGATGCAGGCACTGAACAAGCAGGCGCAGCGCGTTCTCCGAATCTTTGGCCACGAAGAGATCGACACCGTGGTTCCCTTCGCTGGAGCGGAGCAGGAGTACTTCCTGATAGACCGCCATTTCTTCTTCTCCCGTCCCGATCTGATCGCGGCCGGTCGCTCGCTCTTCGGCGCTCCGCCGCCGAAGGGGCAGGAGTTCGACGACCACTACTTCGGAGCCATCCCGGAGCGCGTGCTGGCCTTCATGCTGGATTGCGAGCGCGAGCTGTTCAAGCTCGGGATCCCGGTGAAGACGCGGCACAACGAGGTGGCGCCGGGTCAGTACGAGGTGGCGCCGGTCTTCGAGCAGGCGAACCTCGCGACGGATCATCAGCAGCTCATGATGGTCACGCTTCGGAAGGTCGCCGAGCGCTACGGCATGGCGTGTCTGATGCACGAGAAGCCCTTTGCGGGAGTGAACGGATCCGGAAAGCACGTCAACTTCTCGTTGGGCAACTCCACCCAGGGAAACCTGCTCGACCCGGGAGATACGCCGCACGCCAACGCCCAGTTCCTGATCTTCTGCGCTGCGGTCATTCGCGCGGTTCACAAGTACGGGGGCCTGCTACGCGCGGTGGTCGCGTCGGCGGGAAACGACCACCGACTGGGAGCGAACGAGGCGCCGCCGGCGATCATGTCGATCTTCCTCGGTGAGCAGCTGACGGACGTCTTCGAGCAGATTGCAAAGGATGGAGATGCTACGAGTTCGAAGCTCAGGGGGCATCTGGCCGTCGGTGTCGACACGCTTCCGGAGCTCCCGAAGGATGCGGGCGATCGAAATCGCACCAGCCCCTTCGCCTTTACGGGGAACCGATTCGAGTTTCGGGCGGTGGGGTCGAATCAGTCGATTGCCGGACCGATGGTCGCGATCAATACGATCGTGACCGAATCCCTCGACTACATCGCGAACGAGCTCGAAGCCGCAGTCGCCGATCATCCCAGCGAGCTGAACACTGCGATCCAGAAGGTCCTGCAGGGCATCATCTCCGGCCACGGGAGCGTGGTCTTCAACGGCGACGGGTACTCGGACGCCTGGCATCAGGAGGCGAAGGCCCGCGGTCTTCCGAACCTGAAGAGCTCGGTCGAAGCGTTGCCGGTCCTCGGCAGCGACGAGGTGATCTCGCTCTTCGAGGCCTACGGGGTCCTGTCGAAGCGCGAGACG
>JAQBEG010000383.1:0-3422 GCA_032123985.1 Deltaproteobacteria bacterium | reverse complement strand
TGGGTTCAGCTCGAATTGCGCTATGCCAACGGCGCGACGAATGGATTCTTCGGTCACTTGATCCAGCGTCCGCTCGTTCGCATCGTCGCGGCTTTCGCCTTTCTCGCCTTTCTCGCCTACGCGTTTCTCTTACGCCGCGCGTTGCGACATCTCGACCCGAGCACGGTGATTCCGCCGCGCGTCAAGGCGACGCTCGACCTGATGGCGGAAGGTGTCGTGCTGATCGACCGGGACGAATGCATCGTCCTGGCCAACGAAGCCTTCGCGATGCAGAGTGGTATGTCGACCGATCGCCTGACGGGCCGCTCGATTTCGAAACTCGACTGGCGCGTGCCCGGATCGCTCGGTGAAGCGCAGGATCTTCCCTGGGCCCGCGCGCTTCGAGAATCGAAATCGCAGCAGCGCACCGCACTCGCTCTCCCTTCGCAGCATGGCACGCGCATGCTGATGGTGACCAGCGCTCCCGTGGGCGACAACGACGGTCACGTGCGCGGAGCGATCGCGACTTTCGACGACATCACGCTCCTCGAGAACAAGAGTCGCCAGCTCGAGGACGCCCTCGCGGAACTCGAGAAAACACGCGACGAGATTCAGCTGCACAACGATGAGCTGCGAGTGCTCGCGAAATGTGACCCGCTGACTGGCGTATCGAATCGTCGAAGCTTCATGAGCTACGCCGAATATCAACTCGAATCCGCGCGCGAATCGACTTCGAATCTATCGATTATCATGGTCGACATCGATCAGTTCAAGCGCGTCAACGACGAACATGGCCACATGATTGGCGATGAGGTCATTCAAGGCGTCGCCCAGGAACTCCTCGCCAACGGCGAACGTGATTCGGTGTGTCGATACGGCGGCGAGGAATTCTGCCTGTTGCTTCGCGACACTTCGGCCGAGGAGGCCTGCGGCGTGGCAGAGCGGATGCGACGCGCGATTTCGGCCGACGGATTTACGATTGTTCCGGTCACCGCGAGCTTCGGGATTTCGAATCTGAACGCGTCGACCCGGAGCCTCTCCGAACTCATCGAGCGCGCCGACGAGGCACTTTATGCCTCGAAGGATGGCGGCCGCGATAGGGTCACCCATCGCGACGAGATCTAGGCGAAGCCCGCGTAGCCTCCCGATCGATCGCTGCTCGCTCGGAAACCTTCCTCACGGCCAAGCCGCCTCGATCTGCCAAGTCGCGAGACCTCGCAACTTCGATGCATCGCCGATGTACGCGGCTCGCATCGTTCTCGCGGCCGCCTCCTGACGTGGCATAAAACCCTACATAATTTTCAATGTGTGGACGATCACACCGGGTGGCGCACCTCGTGCATCCCGCGCGCGTCGCCCAAGGCGGTCCTTCGATGTCTGATTCCAAAAAGCATGAGCCCAAGAAGCCGCTCCGGCCTGTCGTCGAGTCCCTCGAGCGGCGGGTTCTCTATTCGGCGGACGCGGCCGCCCTTGGGCTCGACGTTCCGATCGCGCCGCTCGATGACGACGATGCGATGCCTGTCGAGAGCCAACTCCTCGAAGAGTCTCGAGCTGCTTCGGAATCGATCGGACGCGACGCGTCGAGCGAAGAATTTCATCTCGTCGTACTCGACGCCGGGCTGGCGGACGTCGATGTCTTGCGCGAGGCGGCGGAGCAGGGCGGCGCCGAAGTCCTGCTCTTTCATTCCGATCAAAGCGCGGAAGACGTTCTCCAAAGAATTTCGAACATCGCGACCGAACGCGGCGAGGAGATTGATTCGATTTCGATCGTCTCGCACGGCAGCGGCGGGCAGTTCGATATCGGGGGCGACATTGTCACCGAGGCCCAGGCCGAGGCCTCACTCGATCTCTGGAAGGAAGTCGGCAGTCATCTGAGCGACGGAGCGAATCTGTACCTCTATGGATGCAACGTGGTCGATGGGAGCGGCGAAGGGCAGGCCCTGATCGACACGCTGGCCGAAGCAACGGGTGCCGATGTATTCGCTTCGTCCGATCTGAGCGGCGCGGGCGGCGATTGGGATCTTGAAGCCGCGTCGAGCGGTGACGAAGCCGAGGCAGCAGCAGGTCTCGATGCGCCAATCGACGCTTCCGTCGTCGACAGCATGACGTCTGCTCTGGTCGACTACGACGAGACCAACTGGAGCGGTACGCAGACGTACAACGACGGCGCGATTTCGTTCACACTCTCCTATACAGCGGGCGGTAGCCTCGACTGGCACTACGACGGGGCGACGGACACGCTCACGGTGACCGATCTGAACGGTGGTGGTCCGAGCGCCAACTTCACGATCAACGATCACAATGGTGGTCTGATCATCGATGAGATCAATATCGGAAACTTTCGCGGCAGTCTGACGAGCGATGCCGACATCGGAACGCTCAACCTCGGGCAGGGTAATCCGTCTTCCCTCATCGTCGGCGGTGGCACCGGAACTGTCGGCACGATCAATCTGACTGGCCCGGTCGACAACTCCGGCACTTACCAGACCAACGTCGGAACGATCGACATCACGGGCGGCGGCCTTTTCGACGGAACCACGATTCACGTCGACGGGGACGTCGGCGATATTCAGATCGACGGCGACATCGGACCCGGAGCAAATCTCGAAGTGACGGGCGACCTACCGACACTCGACATCACCGGGACGGTCGACGGCAGCATCGATATCGATGGGGACATGACGAGCCTCGATGTAGGCGGCGATCTCAACGGAACGATCGACGTCGGTGGCGACTTGACGACACTAACGGTCGTCGGCGGCGGAGACGCGACGATCGTCGTAGGGGGTGATCTCGACACCGCGGGCTGGAGCGGGAATTTCATCGGGACGTTGACCGTGACGAATACGGTCGGTGACATCGACATCATCGATGATGGGACGAACGAGTACTCGAACAACCTCACCCCGCCGACCCTCGTCTTCTATGACGGCAGCACGAATCACGGAACGCCCTCGCTCAACACCGCTCCAACCGCCGACCCACTCAGCATCGTGATGTTGGAAGACGGAACCGCGGTCGTGACCCTGACCGGCTCAGACATCGATGCGGGCGATGCGGTCGAAACGTTTCGAATCGAGGCGATTCCGGCGAACGGCACGCTCTATCTCGGCACGACCGCATTGACCGGCCCGAGCGACATCACCGCGGCACAGATCGCGGGCAACCAACTCACGTTCAGACCCGACCCCAACTGGAACGGCGGGACGAGCTTCGAGTTCAGCACGCACGACGGCGATGACGGGTCCCCGGCGACGGCCCTGGTCTCAATCACGGTCGATCCCGAGAACGACGTGCCCACCGCCGACCCACTCAGCATCGTGATGTCGGAAGACGGAACCGCGGTCGTCACACTCACCGGATCGGACATCGATGCGGGCGACGCAGTCGAGACGTTCCGCGTCGAAACGCTTCCTGCGAACGGCACGCTCTATCTCGGCACG